>NZ_PPXB01000020.1:0-85252 GCF_002909415.1 Arthrobacter glacialis
CAATCCCTCACGATTCACCCGCCGACCCATGGCACCCCAGATCGACGCCTACGTCGCCATCAACGACCCCAAACAACGAACTCAACAAAACGTCAATCTCTCTCAAACAGGTTGACAGATACCGCTTCTGAAGGAGCGTCTGTTGTTGTTGCTATTGGCCTGTTAGCCGTGCTGTGCTCTGCGGCGCGCCAGGGTCAGCACGGTTCCCAGCAGCAGAACCACCATGCCCATGATCAGCAAGGGGGTTGACCCTGCGCCGGTGTGGGACAACTCGCTTGTAGCGGCTGTGGCTGTCGGGCTTGTGCTGTTCGACGGCGTGGCGCCCGGGGTGCTGCTGCCTGCCGTGGACGTTGCGCTGGCGCTCGCCGTCGCGGATCCCGTGGAACTCGGGGTTGCTGAGGCAGATGCCAATCCTGAAGCCGTGGCCGACGGGGTTGCGCCGGGAGTGGGGACGGCGTCAATGACCAGCTGCGTGACCGGCGCAGAGGTGTTGCCGGCAACGTCCCTTGACCGGTAAGTCAGTGTCAGCGCGACGTCGCCGGCTGCAATGGGTGCACTGTAACTGCGCCAGGTGGCCCCGCCGTCGGCACTGGACTCAATGGACGCCACACCGGAGCCTGCATCGGCTCCGGTGAAGGTGACCATGCGCTGGGAAACGCTCGAGGCAACCGTGGGGCGGATGGTGTCCACCTTGACAGTCCCCAAGGTCTTGGCCGTTTCCTCGGTTCCACCCAAAGCCACGGAGCGGTAGGAAACGCTCGCAGCACCTTCGGGCAGGGCGATGGGTGCTGTGTACACAGTCCATGCACCTGCTCCAAGCTTGTACTCACTCCGCAGAACCTTGGCGGGCTCCGTGGTCAAGGTCAGGGAGGGGGCAACAGTGTGCCACCCGGAGGCGGACGCTGCCGGGAGAGTGGCGGTAGTTACCGGGGCAGTCTCGGGATCGGCGCAGGTGACGCGGGCGTTGGCCCAGTTGGCCCTGTCAAAGAAGTTGACAGTGCCCTCGGTGACTTTCAGCGTCAGCTTCTTGACTCCCTTGATGGGGACGTTGATGGACTTGGGCTCGCCACCGGTGACCTCACCGCTGGTGAAGAGCTGAACGCCGTCGCCAAGGACAATGAACGTGACAGACGGGGTCTTGCCGGCCTGGTCCATGGTGCCGTCAATGCCGGCCAACGCCTGGAAGACGCTGCAGCGCCCGCCCACGTTGAACTCCAGCGTTGTGGGGGCTTGGACGCCCAAACCGGTTGCGTAAGTGACATTGTTCAGCATCAACGGACGGCGCACGCGGGTTGCGGCGTCGCCAATCTCGGTGTCGCGGGCAACCAAACCAAACGCGGGATCAAAGTCAGCAGCCAGGAACGGCAGGTGCGACAACTGGGTCACACCGTTCCCCGGGGCTGCCGGGGCGGGCTGGTCCCCGCCGCATGTAACCATCGCGTCGGCCCAGTTGGCACGGTCAAACCAATTCACACCGTTCGGGTCTACGTTCAACGTCAGCAGCTGCACGCCTGTGACATCCACGGAGATCTTCACCGGCGCCTGCGGTGCGGCTCCGGTGGTGCCCGTGAAGGCGCCCGAGGTGTAGATGCTGGTGCCGTCGCCGAGCACATTGAAAATCACGTTGGGTGTCTTGCCGGAGGCGTCCATGGTGCTGTCGATGCCGGCTGTTGCGGAGAAGTTCGTGCACTTCCCGCCCAGGTTGAACACGATCGTGGAGGGCGAGTTCACGCCCAGGCCCTTCTCGTATACGATGCCGGCCAGGGTGATCTTGTTGCGCACCTTGGTGGTGTTGTCGCCAATGGCTGTGTTGCGCCCAATCGGCCCCAGCGACGCGTCCGACTCGTTGGACACGAACGGCAGCTCGGACAGCTGGGTCTTGCCATTGCCCGGGGGAGCGGGCAGCACAGGCAAGGCCGGGATGAAGTTGATGACCTCGTTGTAGCGCACGACGGCGTCAGTCGCTAAGGCGACCATGTCACCTGTTGCGGTGGTTGGGTAGCCTCCGGCGGGCTCGTAGGGGCCCGTGCCGTTGATAAACGCAGCACCCAGGGCCGCGAAGTTCGGGGCGGTGCCGGGCCCGCTGCCCGTCATCTTCTGCTCCAAGGACGTGAAGTAGGCGCTCCAGCGGGCCTTGTAGTAACCGCCCACCAGGCCGTTCCATTCACGGTTGGCATAGTCGTTGAGGTTGGACATGCCGGGGGACCAGAGGCTGACAAGGGAGCGCTGGTCGGCTTCCATGCCTGCCTTGTCCGCGGCAATTGTGGTGAAATCGCGTGCCTGTTTGATCCAGCTGCCCAGCAACTGCTGGGAGTTGGTGCCGGCAATCTTGTCCATGAGGTCCATGGACTCCAGCCACAAGGTGGTGAGCTCTTCGAATTCGGCAACCTCACCGGCGTCGTACGCCTTCTTGATCTTGGGCAGCATGGTCCGGGAGAGGTTGGAGAGCACCTGGCGGGAAACATCCATGAGGTCGTATTTGTAGGTGTCGGTGGCCTTGACGGCCGGGCTGGCGGCCAGGAGCTTGGGCAGTGCCGTGGCGAACGTGTCCATGTTGTAGCGCTGCGAGCCGGGGGACCAGGCCGCCGCTTTGTTGACAGTCAGCGACGGTGCGGCACCAAACAGGCCATCGGCAGCTTCACTCCAGCCGTCATTGGCGGGCAGGTCGTATGCGGTCTGTCGCAGCACATCCCAAGCCGCTGCCGCGTTGGCGTCTGCCACACCGTAGCGCCGCTGGGCGAAGTCGCTGAACCATGCGGTGAGGTCCGTGGGGGCGCTGCGCCAGGCCAGGCCGGCAAAGAAGTCGAAGGCTGCCGGATTGTTGTCGCCGCCCTCGGGCATGATGGCCAGCCCCTTCATGGCGCTGCCGGGCTTGTTCAGCCATTCAAAGTAGCGCGTGTTCTGGACGGACAGCTGCGAGCCCATGGTGGTGTGCCCGCCAAAGTTCCAGATGGTGCCGAAAGCGTAGGGGATGCCCTTCCAGGTGGCGTCACGGTTTTGGTTGTTGTACCGGTCCGAGATGCCGTCCACGATGAAGGTGGTGGCCGGGTTCGCCGCCGCGGCAACGGCCTGTGGCGGGTTGTTCTGCCAGCCCAAGAGCACCCAAATGGCGTCCATGTGGGCTGTTTGCAGGGCCTTTTCCACGGCTACTGTTGCCGTGGAAACGTTGACGGTTCCGGCGATGCCACCCTCATGGAGCAGGTCCATCTTGTACATGGAGGATGCGCCCAGGCGCGCAGTGGAGGCGTCGTAGAAGGCCTTGGCGATCTGTGGGAACACCACGTTGTTGGGATCCAGCCAGTCGGGGCGCTGGTAGCCGCCCACCCAATTGCCCTGCGGGACCACCGAGGCTGTCGGGTTCTTGGCCTTGAATCCGGCCGGAACCGTGCCGAAGTAGCCCGGCAGAACGGGCACCATGCCCAGTGAACGGATGTAATTGGCAATGTCCTTGCCCAGGGCCGCGCGCTGGTTGACCGTGTTCAGCGTGATCGGGTGGGGATCTGCTGACATGTTCTGCAGCAACCACCACGGCTGATGGGCCGATTGGGGGATCCAGGCGAGGACTTCCGCCTCGCTGTAGCCAAACTGCTTCAGGACATCCAAGTAGACCGCCTCAGCGCCCACCGGCATGAAGACCTCGTTGAGGCCGTGCAGGGCGAAGGTGTTAATCATGTCCTTCCACTGCTGCAGGGAACGGTAGGCGCCCGTGTAGCCGTCCTCGACGTCGTTGTTGACAAAGCGGTGCTGGACATTGGCCGTGTTCTGAATCAGCGCTGTGCCCGGCAGCGTTGCCGGCAGTTTCAAGGAATTGCTGTTCCAGGATGTTGACTGGTGCAGGACCTGGCCCACATAGGCGTTGAAGCCGGCAAGGATGGTGGCGGGGGTGGAGCCTTCAATGGTCACCCGGCCGCCAGTGGCTGTGACCTTGTAGGTGTCCTGGCCGGCATTTTTGGCGATGATCTTCAGATCGAATTTCCCGGCGTCAGCTCCAACCAATTTGTCCAAGACCGTGGCGGCAGGCTCGGCTCCGGCGCCGATCTGGGCTGCGAGTGGCGCTGTGGGTACCGCACCCGCGGGGGAGATGGGGCCCAAAAGTGAAGCCGATACAGCCACGACGGCTGTGGCGGCACCGAAGCCAACTAAGTTGCGCCAACTAAATCGTGAGGTTTTCATACGCAAGGTCCTTTGCTGGAGTGGATGCGTGGCACCTGTGCGGCTTCTGGTGCTTGGCAAGACGGAGGGAGCAATGTTATGGATAGCATAAGTGAATAATGCAAAGGCATTGTAATATTACTCACACTTTAAATCCGACCAGTTGTAGGACCTCTTAGGCGACTGGGACCTGCCAATCAGGCTCTCGAGGGTGGTTCTGGACGCCCGGTACCACGCGGGCGCCAACACGGCGGCGCTACCCGCCGAAGACGTCAGCCCTGAGATCTGCCAGGGCTGTCAGCAGCGCCCCTTCTACCACCGCGCCGTCGGCATGGGTGGCAAGTTCCACCGGAACGGGCACCAGGGTGCGCACATTGAGGGCCTGTTGAAGGGGCTCAAGAAGCGCCTCCCCGGCACGGGCAGTGCCGCCGCCCACCACCACCAACTCCGGGTCCAGCGCCAAGAGCAGGACCATCAGGGCGTCGGCAATGCCCGCCACAAATCTCCGGACGCGCGCTGTTGCCACGGGATCACCGGCTGAGGCCGTGGTAAAAACTTCCTGCATCAGGTCTGAGTCGCTGCGCTCGGTTTCGGCGCTGCCAGTGGCAGGGCGTTGGCGCAGCTCGCTCAACAATTCCAGACGGACGTCCGGCCACAGGCGGGTGGGCAGGGAGCCAACTTCTCCGGCTGCGCCGTGGGCGCCACGGTGCAGCCGCCCATTGATGATGGACCCGGAGCTGATGCGGGTGCCCAGCATCAGGTAAATCATGCTGTCGCTGTGCTGGCCCGAGCCAATGCTGAATTCTGTTTGTGTCGCCAGATTGGCGTCATTTTCCAGGCGCACGGCGGCACCCATCAGGGCAGCCAGTTCCTCGCGGACCGCGACATTGGCCCAATGGGGCATGACAAAGGAATGGGTTAGTTCTCCGGCGTTGTTGACCACGCCAGGCACGCCCACCGTTACCATGTGCAGGGTTCGCCCTGCCAGTGCCGGCCGGTCCAGCAGCTCTGCGAGCATGGCGTGCACCATGGTCGGGGTCAGTGGCGCATTGGCTGCGGGATAGACCCTGCTGGTTGCCAGCAGGTCCCCGCGAAGATCGGCCACATGCAGGTCAACTTTGTTGGGGCCAACATCGATTCCCGCCACGCAACCAGACTCGGCAAGGAAACGATACCGCCTGGCCGGCCGCCCCGAATGCAGCGGTTTCTCCACAGGACTCAGCTCTGCAACCCAGCCCTTGGCAGCCAGCTCGGCCAAACCTGCTTCCAGGGTGGGGCGTGAGAGCCCCGTGGCTTCCTTGAGGTCTGTCAGGGTCGGTTCCCACGCGTCACGGCGCAGGACTTGAAAGATTGCCCGGGCGTTGATGGCACGCATGTGGGAGGTGTCGCTGATGGTGGAGCCATTGATGGAGCTGAGCTGGGCGGCCGCCGCACTGGAGACCGCCTTGGGGGATTTCCTCACGCGTGAACCATAGCGCACCTTACCCCGTGCAACTGCACGCATGACCGCCAGACGTAGAGGTGACGGCCATCGACATACACCATCGGGCTGTGAAAATGAGTGACAGTAAGGTAACACTTAGCTGATTTGCGTATCGATTCGATATCGTTTTAGGGTTGGTTATGCCCTACGGGGCGGGCGGCGCCTTTTGCCCCCACGAATGCCCGGGCCTTCCAACACCGCACACCGTCATGCGGAAGGCCACGGAAACAACCTCCATATCTACAGGTTGGACGGTGGCGCACGGATGTCCGGGGACGGATGGAGCGCAGGTGGCCTTCGGGAGAACGCATCGATGAAAAACTCTACAATTACACGCAACATCGGCCGCGTCTTGGCTATTGGTGCCCTAGCCGGGGGCGGGCTGGCCGTTGCTGGAACCGGGGCTAACGCGGCCGACGGCGGCACCTGGGATGCCCTCGCCCAGTGTGAAAGCGGCGGCAACTGGGCCATCAACACGGGCAACGGATTCTCCGGCGGCCTGCAATTTACGCCCAGCACCTGGGCTGCCTTCGGCGGAACCGGTTCACCGGAAAATGCTTCCCGCGAACAGCAGATAGCCGTGGCAGAACGTGTTCAGGCGGGACAGGGCTGGGGAGCATGGCCTTCCTGTGCCGCGCAGCTTGGCTTGAGCGGTGGCGGCGGGGAAGCTTATTCACCCGCTGCAGTTCCAGCTGCGCCTGCCCCGGTGGCTGCACAGTCCGCTGAGGTAGTGCCCCTGGAGCAGGCCCCCGTCGAGCCCCCGCTCCAGCAAGCACCAGTGGAGCAGGCTCCCGCAGCACAGGCTCCCGCCGCGATTGACGTTGCGCTGAGTGGTGAGACCTACACCATCGAATCGGGCGACACCCTGAGCATCATTGCCGACAAGCTGGGCATCGAAGGAGGGTGGGAGACCCTGTTCCAGGCGAATGCCGACACAGTGATCCACCAGGACCTTATCTTCACCGGAGCAGTGCTGCAGCTCCCGGCCTAACCGAGGCCGCACCAAGACAAACTGACCCGCAGAAGTGGTCGAAAAACAGCGCGAAATCGTGTTTTTTCGACCACTTCTGCGGGTCAGTTTGTCTTGCCCCTACACGTTGCCCCTACACGCGGGAGGCGCTGGCACCTGCGTGGGCAACGGCGTCGTACGTGTAAACCTGCTTGCCGCCGATGAACACGCCCATCGCCCGAGACATGATGTCCAGGGGGTCGCCGCTCCACAGCACCAGGTCGGCATCCTTGCCCGCCTTGAGCGAGCCCATCCGGTGGTCCAGGCCCAGCGCCTTGGCCGGGTTGATGGTGATGGCGCGCAGGGCCGTGTCCCGGTCCAGGCCTTCCTTCACGGCGAACGCGGCCTGGTGGACCAGGAAGCCGATGGGCACCACGGGGTGGTCGGTGATGATGGAAATTTCGACGCCGGCCGCGGCCAGCTTGCCCGGGTTGGCAATGGAGCGGCCCCGCAATTCGGGCTTGGACTTGCTGGTGAACAGCGGCCCAATCAGCACAGGAGTGCCGCGGGCGGCCAGGACATCGCCCAGCACATGGGCCTCCGTGCCGTGGTCAATGACCAGGTCATAGCCGAACTCGTCGGCCAGTCGGATGGCCGTGGCAATGTCGTCGGCGCGGTGGCAGTGCTGGCGCCAGGGGATCTCCTTGCGGAGCACCATGGCCAGGGCCTCCATGTGGGCGTCGCGGGGGCGCGGTTCGGGTTGCGCCAGCCAGTTTTGCGCGGCCATGAATGCCTGCCGGATCACCAGGGCCGTGCCGAGCCGGGTGGAGGGCGTCTTCTTCTTCTCGCCGTACACGGTCTTGGGGTTCTCGCCCAGGGCCGACTTCAGCCCGCTGGGGGAGCGGAGCACCATTTCCTCGATGTACCGCCCGTGCGTGTGCAGCGCCACCGCCAGCCCGCCGATCGGGTTGCCGGAACCGGGATTCACGTTGACGGCCGTGATGCCGCCGGCCAGGGCATCGTCAAAGCCGGGGTCAAAGGGGTCCACCGCGTCAATGGCCCGGACCCCCGCCATGACGGGATCCGTCATCTCATTGACGTCGCTGGCGGACTCCAGCTCGCCTTCGGGGTCCATGCCCAAGTGCACGTGGGCGTCGATAAAACCGGGCAGCAGCCACTGGCCCTTGGCATCCACAATGTCGGCGCCCTCGGGGACCTGGAGGGAGGCGCCAAGTCCCAGGATCTTGCCGCCTTCAACCAGGACAGTCCCGGTGAACGGTTCCCCATCAATGGGGACCACATGGGCGTTGGTGATGGCCAGGACCCGCCGTTTTGCGGCGGCGGCCGCCTCCCGAATGGTGGCACTGATCGAGGCCGTGTTCGCGGCGGCCTTGGCGGGCGTTGCCGCCTTGGCCTGCTTTTTGCCCGCCTTGCCTGGGACTGCCTTGCCGGCGCCGGTGCCCGGGACCGCCTTGGCGGGGATGGCTCCGGGCGTTCCTGCCGGCGCGGCCGCCCTGCGCGTAACCCGTCCCGGCACAAAGCCGCCCTCAGATGTTCCGCCGGGCTTCGGTGTGGGCAATGAGGGAGTCATGACGGCCTTTCGCTAAGCAATGGGGACCCCTCCAAGCTACATCGTAAACTTATGCGGTGAACTCGCAGCGAGTCTTGCGCATAAGTATTTATGCGCAGAACCCGCCGCCAGCTCGGCGCATAAGTTCACGCTGCCCTGCGGCGGAGGCTCCCGCACATAGGCTGGGGGCCATGCACAAGAAAATTGCCTTGATTACAGGTGTGGGCCGCACAGTGGGAATCGGCGCCGGGATTGCCCGCGCACTCGCTGCGGATGGCTGGGACCTGGTCCTGAACTACTGGCAGGAGTATGACGAGCGCATGCCCTGGGGGATCCAGCCGGAGGACATCGACACCCTCACCGCGGAGCTTGAGGCCGCGGGCGCCACGGTGTGGGCGCTGCCGGCCGACCTTGGCGACCCCTCCGCCGTCGAACGCCTCATGGCCCAAATTGCGCAGCAGGCCGGCCCCCTGGCGGGCATGGTGCTCTCGCACTGCGAGTCGGTGGACTCGGGGATCCTGGACACCTCGCTGGAGAGTTTTGAGCGGCACTTTGCCGTCAACACCCGCGCCAGCTGGCAGCTGATTGCGGCCTTTGCCCGGCAGGCCACGCCCGACGGCGGCGCCATCGTTGCGCTGACAAGCGACCACACGGCGTTCAACCTGCCGTACGGCGCATCCAAGGGCGCCCTGGACAGGATTGTCATTGCGGCGGCCAGGGAGCTGGGCGGACAGGGCATCAGCGCCAATGTGCTCAACCCCGGCCCGGTGGACACCGGCTGGATGGACGAGGCCACCCGCGCGGCCATGACGGCGCTGCAACCGGGCGGGCGGGCGGCTGGGAACCCCCGCTGATGTTGCGCCCACCGTGGCTTTCCTGCTCTCGGCGGGCGGGCGCTGGGTCAATGGCCAGCTGATCAAGGCCGACGGCGGTTTCTCGGCGTAATCGCATGAATCCTGCGCGCTGTCAGGAAGCCGTCAAGATTGCCCTAAACAGCGTAAAGAACACGTAAAAACAAGCTCCAAGCCCACGCCACGGGTGTGCGATTGAGAAAGACATCAACGCACATTGTGAAAGTAGGACTGTTGTGGATTTAGCGACGTGGTTAATTTTGGGGCTGGTGGGGCTGGCCTTGCTGGTGTACCTGCTGGTTGCCCTCATCCGCCCCGAGAAGTGGTGAGCGGACACCATGGACCTTAGTATTTTCTCGCTGGCCACCCAGCTGGCCGTCTTGATAGTGGTGCTGGCTGCCCTGCACCAGCCCCTGGGCAAGTACTTGGCGAACACGTTCACCAGTCACAAGCATTTGGCGGTGGAAAGCGGACTCTACAAACTCTCCGGCGTCGACCCGCAGGCTGACCAGCACTGGAAGGTGTATCTGCGCTCGCTGCTGGCATTCAGCATTGTTTCCATCGTGGTGCTGTTCCTTGGCCAGCTGCTGCAGGGAATCCTGCCCTTCAATCAGGGCCTGGGCGCCGTTGACCCGTGGGTTGCCATGAACACGGCAGTCTCCTTTGTCACCAACACCAACTGGCAGACATATGTCCCGGAAACCACTCTTGGCTTCGGGATACAGATGATGCTCCTTGCTGTGCAGAACTTCCTCAGTGCCGCTGTGGGGCTGGCCGTTGTGGTGGCCCTGATTCGCGGCTTCACCAGGGCCCAAACGAGCAACCTCGGCAACTTTTGGGTCGACCTGACACGCGGCACCCTGCGCGTCTTGCTACCGCTGGCAGTGATTGGCGCGGTGGTCCTGATGATCACCGGCGTCATCCAGAACTGGGGCGGCACCAGCATCCACACCCTCGTCACGGGCGCCCAGCAGACGGTTCCGGGTGGTCCGGTGGCCTCGCAGGAAGCCATCAAGCTCCTGGGAACCAATGGAGGCGGCTACTTCAACGCCAACTCGGCCCACCCCTTTGAAAACCCCACGGCATTCAGCAGCTTGTTCCAGGTGTTCCTGATCCTGGTGATCCCGTTCTCCTTGCCGGCCATGTACGGACGCATGGTGGGCGACAAACGCCAGGGCTACACAGTACTGACAGTGATGGTGGCGTTCTGGCTGGCCTCCACCACCTTGATGGCGTGGGCCATTGCCGCCTTCAACGGCAACGGCACCAGCGTGGGTGAAGGATTTGAGCAGCGCCTGGGCGTTGCACCCAGCGCCTTGTTCGCAACAGCCACCACGCTCACCTCAACCGGCGCCGTCAACGTTGCCCACGATTCCCTGCCGCCCCTGGCCGGCGGCTTGGCCATGCTGAACATGATGCTGGGTGAGATTGCTCCCGGCGGCGTGGGCTCAGGCCTCTACGGAATGCTGATCCTGGCCGTGGTGGCGGTGTTCATTGGCGGCCTCATGGTGGGGCGCACCCCGGAGTTCCTGGGCAAGAAGATTGGCGCGCCCCAGATGAAGTTGGTGGCCCTGTACATCCTGGTCACCCCCACACTGGTATTGCTGGGCACGGCCATCACCGTTGCCATCCCGTCACTGGCCGCAGCTGCCCCTGCCGAAGGCCCGCACGGATTTAGTGAAATCCTGTACGCCTTCACCTCGGCCGCGAACAACAACGGCTCCGCCTTTGGTGGCATCACCAGCGCAGGTCCCGGGCTTGCCACCATGCTGGCGCTGGCCATGCTGATCGGCCGATTCCTGCCCATAGCGCTGGTTTTGGCGCTCGCAGGCTCCTTGGCGAAGCAACGCAAAATCCCTGCAACCACGGGAACACTCGCCACGCACGGACCGCTCTTTGCCGTGCTGTTGGGCGGCATCTCCTTGATCCTGACCGCACTTACCTACTTCCCCGCGCTCGCCCTGGGCCCGGCCGCTGAAGGACTGCTGAAATGAACCTGAATAACACCCTTGCGGCGCTGCCCCTGGCCTTCCGCAAGCTCGATCCCCGCCAAATGATTCACTCGCCCGTCATGTTCACCGTGCTGATCGGCTCCATTGTCTGCACCGCAGTTAGCGTCCAGCAGCTGGCCATTGGCTCCGATTCGGCAGTATTTTCCATCATTGTCACGGTGTGGCTTTGGTTGACTGTACTGTTTGGCAACTTGTCCGAGGCCATTGCCGAGGGGCGTGGCAAGGCCCAAGCTGACAGTCTGCGTGCCGCCCGCACCTCAGTCATGGCACGACGCCGGACCCGGGCCTTGGTGCCCGCCGGTGCGTCCGGCGCGGGTCGGGAGGGTAACGCCGAGTATGAAGAGGAGTTGGTGCCCGGCACCGACCTCGAGGTGGGTGACATCGTGATCTGTGAAGCGGGGGACCTGATCCCCAGCGACGGCGACGTCATTGAGGGCTTGGCCAGCGTGGACGAATCGGCCATCACCGGCGAATCGGCCCCCGTCATCCGTGAATCGGGCGGGGATAGAAGCTCCGTCACGGGCGGCACCATGGTGCTCTCGGACCGGATCGTCATTCGCATCACGGCGGCCAGCGGCAAGACGTTCCTGGACAGGATGATCTCCCTGGTGGAAGGCGCCACCCGGCAAAAGACGCCCAACGAAATCGCGTTGAACGTGCTGCTCGCCTCGCTGACCATTGTGTTCGTGGTCGCCGTCATGACGCTGGCCCCCATGGCGAACTTCGCCAGCGCACTTCCCACCCCGGTGGTTCTGGTGGCGTTGCTGGTCTGCCTGATCCCCACCACCATCGGCGCGCTGGTGCCGGCCATCGGCATCGCCGGCATGGACAGGCTGATCCAACGCAACGTCCTGGCCACCTCAGGCCGGGCCGTGGAAACAGCCGGCGACATCACCACCCTCCTGCTCGATAAGACAGGCACCATCACCTACGGCAATCGCCGAGCCGTTGCCTTCATAGCGGCCGACGGCGTGAACCAGCAACTGCTCATCGAGACGGCACGCTTGTCCTCGCTGGCAGACGAGACACCCGAGGGCCGCTCCATTGTGGATCTGGCCGAGGGTCCAGAGAAGCAGGCTGCGCAGGACGCAACGGCAACGCTCACCCCGGATGTTGACGTGATTGAGTTCAGCGCCGTCACGCGAATGAGCGGACTGAACCTGCCGGTGGGGCATCCCGCCAACCCGGGCCACAGCATCCTTGAGGTGCGCAAGGGGGCGGCGTCCGCCGTCGAACATTATGCAAAGGAACGCGGCGGATTCCTGCCCCAGGAACTCGAAAACGCCGTGCAGACGATCTCCGGGACAGGTGGCACCCCGCTGCTGGTGGCCACGTACGACGGCGAGCGCGCGCACGTTTTGGGTGTGGTTCACCTGGCGGATGTGGTCAAGCCCGGGATGAAGGAACGCTTCGCCGAATTGCGGGCCATGGGCATCAAGACCATCATGATCACCGGGGACAACAAGGTCACCGCCGCTGCCATTGCCGCTGAGGCCGGGGTGGATGACTTTGTTGCCGAGGCCACCCCGGAGGACAAGCTGGCTGTCATCAAGGCTGAGCAGGAGGCTGGCCGGTTGGTGGCCATGACCGGCGATGGCACCAATGATGCCCCGGCGCTGGCTGCGGCTGATGTGGGTGTGGCCATGAATTCGGGCACCAGTGCGGCCAAGGAAGCGGCCAACATGGTGGATTTGGATTCGGACCCCACCAAGCTCATTGACATTGTGGGCATAGGCAAGCAGTTGCTGATCACGCGCGGATCGCTGACCACTTTTTCGGTGGCGAACGACGTTGCTAAGTACTTTGCCATTGTGCCGGCCCTGTTTGCGGCGACGTTCCCCGGGCTGGGGCTGCTGAACATCATGGGGCTGGCCTCACCCGAGAGCGCCATCCTCTCGGCTGTCATCTTCAATGCCCTGGTGATTGTGGCGCTGGTGCCGTTGGCGCTGCGCGGGGTGAAGTACCGGGCTGTCTCGGCAGCCAAGGCCCTGTCGCGGAACCTGCTCATCTTTGGCCTGGGCGGCGTCATCGCCCCGTTCATCGGCATCAAGCTCATCGACCTGTTGGTCTCACTCATCCCCACAATTGCCCAGCGCTAAATTAAGGACAGCACAATGAACGCTTATGGACGTCAACTTTTCACGGCTTTGCGGTTCCTGCTGTGCGCCACCCTGCTTTTGGGGCTGGCCTATCCGGTGCTGATCTTTGGCTTGGGCCAGGTAGTGGCCCCGGCCCAGGCCAACGGCTCCATTCTGACAGTCGGGGACAAGGCTGCCGGCTCCTCGCTGCTGGCCCAGCCCGTCACCGGCACCGCCTACTTCTTCCCGCGGCCCTCGGCGGTGGGATGGGACCCGGCGACGTCGTCGGCCACCAACCTGGGACCCAACCAGACAGCACTGGAGGAGGCGATTGCCACCAACCGGGCAGAGGTGGCCGCACGGGAGAAAGCAGCACCGGGCGATGTGCCCATCGACGCAGTCACGGCCAGTGGATCGGGTCTGGATCCTGACATTTCACCGGCGTACGCAACCCTGCAAGTGCCGAGGGTGGCGGCCGCCAACGGGCTCAGCGAAGCAGCCGTGCGGGAGCTGGTTTCACAGAACACCAGCACCGGGGTGAACGCCTTTCTGGGCCAGCCATCGGTGAACACCACCACCTTGAATGCTGCCCTGACGGGTGTGCAGAAAACCGCCACAGGCCTGCGAGAATAAACTATGACGCGCGGCATATTGCGGATCTTCCTTGGTGCAGCTCCCGGGGTGGGTAAGACCTACTCCATGCTGGAGGAAGGCCATGCCCAAGCCGCGGCAGGCGTTGACGTGGTGGCAGGCATTGTCCTGGACCACGGCCGGGAGCAAACCCGCGCGCAACTTGCCGGACTCGAGGTCCTCCCGGCCCGTGTCATCAGCTACCGTGGCACTGATTTTGCGGAACTGGACCTCGCAGCCCTGCTGGCCCGCAAGCCGGCCCTGGCCCTGGTGGATGAATACGCGCACTCAAACATTCCCGGGGCGGGCAACGCCAAGCGCTGGCAGGATGTGGAAGAGCTCCTTGCCGCGGGCATAAATGTGTACTCAACTGTCAACGTCCAGCACCTGGCCTCGCTGGGGGATGTGGTGGAGACCATCACCGGCGTCCGCCAGCAAGAAACCGTGCCGGATGACATTGTGCGCCGGGCGGACCAAATAGAGCTCGTGGACATCCCGCCGGAACTGCTGCGCCAGCGGCTCAGTACCGGGCACGTGTATGCCGCCGACAAGGTGGACGCCGCGCTGGCCAACTACTTCAGGCTTGGAAACCTCACAGCGCTGCGTGAACTGGCGCTGCTGTGGCTGGCCGACAGGGTGGAAGAAGGCGTGGCTGCCTATAGGGAAAGTCACGGCATCGCCACTAGCTGGCCCACCCGCGAACGTGTTGTGGTCGGGCTGCCCGGCGGACCCGTTGGCGAAGTGCTGCTGCGCCGTGCGGCCCGTATCCTCAGCCGGGTCAGCGGCGGAGAATTACTCGCCGTGCACGTGCCCCGGTCCGACGGCGTTGCAGGGGACGCGCCGTCGGCCCTTGAAGGACAGCGGCAACTGGTCACGGACCTGGGCGGCACCTACCACTTTGTGGGCGGTGCGGACCCCGCGGCTGCGCTGCTGGATTTTGCCAGGAATGTGGGCGCCACCCAAATAGTCATCGGCTCCTCGCGCCGCAAACCACGCCTGGGCTTCCTCAATGGCCCAGGTGTGGGGGCGAGGGTGGTGCGCGACGCCGGCGACATGGACGTGCACATGGTCCCGCACCCCCTGAGTGGCTCCGGCGGACCTGTGCGCAACCGGGGTGAGCTAAACAAAAAACGCGTCATGGCCGGATTTATCCTGGCTGTGGCGCTCCCTATCCTCGTGGAATTGTTCACGGGAGCCTTGAGCCTGCAGACCACCATGGTTGTCCAGCTGGCGGCGACTGTCGCCGTTGCCCTTGTGGGTGGGCTGTGGCCGGCGGTGCTTGCCGCCGTGTGGGGGAGCTTGCTGCTGAACTATTTCTCGGCACCCCCCGTGGGAACCCTGAACATCAGCGACCCGGAAAATCTGCTGACACTGGCCGTTTTCCTGTTGGTGGCCGTGGCTGTTGCCTTGGCTGTTGACCAATCCGCACGGCGCTCGCGGGAAGCCATCAGGGCCGGCGCCGAGGCCGCCACCTTGAGCGAACTTGCCCGCGGAATCCTTGCCTCCCAGGACACCGTGCAGGTGCTGCTCGAACAGCTCAGGGACCATTTCGCCATGCGGGCGGTGACTCTATTTCGCAACACCACGTCAGCCGGTGCCCAGCCCGCAAGTGCCCAGGACGGCAACGGCTGGAGCATGGAAGCCTCCGTGGGGGATGAACCGCCGCAAATCCCCGAGCAGGCCGACACGCTTGAAGAGGTGTCCGAGCACTGGATGCTGGGCCTTTCGGGGCGCATTTTGCCGGCCAGTGACAGGCGCCTGCTGAGCGCTTTTGGTGCACATCTGCTGGCCCTGGAACAACGCGAGGCGCTCAGTGTCACCCAACGCGAGAACCTGCAACTGAGCCAGGACAACAACATCCGGACCTCAGTTTTGCGGGCGGTGTCCCACGATCTGCGCACACCCCTGGCCGGCATCAAACTGGCCGTCAGCAGCCTGCGCCAGAATGAGGTGACGTTCAGCCCCGAGGACGAAGCCGAACTGCTGGGCACCATTGAGCACTATTCGGACAGGATGGACCTCCTGGTGGGCAACCTTTTGGACATGTCCCGGCTGAGCGCTCAAATGGTCAGCCCCGTGGTGGGGCCCGTGGCGTGGCAGGAAGTATTGCCGGCGGCTTTGCATGGTGTCCCCTCGGACCGGGTGCGCCGGGAACTGCCGCCCAATATGCCCGCCATCGACGCCGATCCCGGCCTGCTGGAGCGGGTCATTGCCAACATTGTGGAAAACGCGGTGAAGTACGCCCCCGACTCGGAAATCCTGGTGGTGGGTTCCATTGGTGGCAGCGGCAGCGCCACGATCAACGGCCACCCTGCCAGCGAACTGCGCGTGGTGGATCATGGCAAGGGCGTTCCAGCGGCTGAGGTCATGGCCATGTTCAAGCCCTTCCAAAGGCTCGACGACGTCTCTTACGGTCCGCAGGGCGGCACCGGTGTGGGTCTGGGGCTGGCTGTTGCCAAAGGTTTTACCGAAATTATGGGCGGCGTGCTTGAAGCGGCACAAACCCCCGGCGGCGGCCTGACCATGATCATTAGGATGCCGCTTTCCACCGGTATTATGAGGACACTTTGAGGACTGAACTTTGACAACGGTTTTGGTAGTTGACGACGAACCCCAGATTCTGCGCGCCCTCCAAATCAACTTGCACGCCCACGGCTACACGGTGGTGCCGGCCCCCAACGGGACCACGGCGCTGGCCGCCGCCCAAACCCAGGCGATCGACGTCGTCGTCCTTGACCTGGGGCTGCCGGACATGGACGGCCTGGATGTGATTGCCGGGTTGCGCGGCTGGACCGAGGTGCCCATCATTGTGCTGTCGGCCAGGCACGGATCCCACGACAAAGTGGAGGCGCTGGACGCAGGCGCCGACGACTACGTGACAAAACCCTTTGGTCTGGATGAACTGCTGGCCAGGCTCCGGGCGGCCACACGGCGTTCCGGCACGCAGACCGCCGAACCACGGGTGGAGACGGCTGAATTTACCGTGGATTTGGCCAACAAGCAGGTTTTCCGCCACGGCGAGGCGGTGCGGATGACCCCCACCGAATGGAGCGTGCTGGAACTGTTGGTGCGCAATCCCGGCCGCCTGGTCAGCCAGCAGCAAATTCTTACGGAGGTGTGGGGTCCGGCCTACGCCAAGGAAACCCACTACCTGCGCGTCTACATGGCGCAGTTGCGGCGCAAGCTGGAAAACGATCCCGCCAATCCGGCGCACCTGCTCACCGAGGCGGGCATGGGGTACAGGTTCGCGCCGTAGGACGCACCAGGGGAAAGCACGTTCCAATTCGAGATGGCAGAATTGCAGGGCACCACCTCTTTTCGCACATCTTTTACAAGGAACTCATGAAGACCACAGCACCACCCGTCGGCAGGGCACGCTCCATAGCCTTGATCTCGTTGTTCATGGCCTCCTTCATGGAGCTCTTGGACGCCACCATCGTCAATGTTGCCCTGCCGGACATTGAACGGGCGCTCGGCGCCAATAGTGCGCAGCTGCAGTGGATGGTGGCCTCGTACACGCTGGCCTTGGCCATTGGTCTCATCACCGGCTCCCGGGTGGGCGACATCTATGGCCGCAAGAAAACATTCATCATCGGCCTGGTGATCTTCACGGTGGCCTCCGTACTGTGTGGCATGGCCATGAACCCGGAGATGCTTATTGCCTCCCGCGCCCTGCAGGGCTTTGCCTCCGCGGCCATGATCCCGCAGGTGCTCTCAAGCCTTCAGGTCATGTACAGGCCGTCCGAGCGTGCCGGTGCCATGGCGGGGTTCTCGGCCCTGGCCGGTGTTGCCGCGGTCTCCGGCCCCATCCTGGGCGCCATTCTGACCAATGCGGACATTTTTGGCTGGGGCTGGCGCACCATCTTCTTCGTGAATATCCCTGTAGGCATCTTTGCTGTCATCTGCGCCGTCAAGTACGTGCCAGAGTCGGTGGCGCCCGTGCGGCACAAACTTGACCTGTCCGGCGTCGTGATTCTTGCCGTGGGCATGCTGGCCGTCCTGTACCCGCTCACCATGGGCCGGGAGGAAAACTGGCCGATTTGGACGTTCCTGATGATGGCCTTTGGCTTACTGGTGCTGGTGGGCTTTGTGCTGCTGCAACGCCGTGAGGAAAAGAACGGCGGCGAGCCCCTGGTGGCCGTTTCCTTGTTCAAGAGCCGCCCGTTTGCCGCCGGCATCGCCATGATGTTCCTGTTCTTCATCCCCATGAACGGCTTCTTCCTGATTCAGACCTTGTTCCTGCAGCTGGGCCTGGAATACCCCATCCTGAAGGCCGGGCTGACCATGATTCCGTTCTCCATCATGGTCCCGGTCCTGGCCGGCATCTCGGCCGCGATCCTGGCGCGCAAGATCGGCCGCGTGGTGCTGCAGCTGGGTCCGTTGGTCATCGCCGCGGGCTTCGTTGTCCTGATCTTCACGGTTCACGCAGTGGGCGGGGCCGTAACCCCGTGGCACCTGCTGGCTGGGCTTGCCCTCAGCGGCGCAGGCTTCGGCATGGTGGTGGCACCGGTTGGCATCTTTGTGCTCTCCGAAGTTCCCACCAAGTTTGCCGGCAGCGCCTCGGGCCTGTTCAACACCACCAGTCAGCTTGCCGGTGCCCTGGGTGTTGCCATCATTGGCACCATCTTCTTCAATTCACTGGAAACCAGCACCGCCACCAGCCAGTCGGCCGTGTTCATCGAGGGCTACACGTTCACCATGTGGTGGATGGCCGGCGGGATGGTCCTGGCCTCCATTGTAGCCACGTTCCTGCCGCGCTGGGCCTCCGAGGTAGATCCGGTTGAGGATCTGGTAAACGCCTAGGACCTACGACGCCGGCTGCACTGTTCTGCGCCGAACCCACCTTGAGTTCGGCGCAGAACAGTGTTGTGCGGCAAACCCGTGGCGAGTTCACCGCAGAACGGTGCAATCGTTGGCCCGGCACCTTGTCGTAGGGTGGATGCATGACTGTTGAACCGTCCCACACCGGCACCCTCCTCGCCATTTGCCGTGTCCACCAGCTCATCACCACTGCAACGGGCTCTGGCGTGACGGCCATTGACAAGCGTGCGGTTCACGGGCCCGTCAAGCTGCGCCCGTTTGGCGTGTTTGGCGATGTCCAGGCCGACGCCGAGCACCACGGTGGCCCTGACCAGGCTGTCTACGCCTACTCTCAGGAGGATGCCGACTACTGGAGCGCCGCGCTGGGACGGGCTATTCCGCCGGGGCTTTTTGGCGAAAATTTGCGCACCCAGGGCGTTGAAACCACCGGCGCCGTGATTGGCGCCCGTTGGCGGATTGGCAAGGCCCTGCTGGAAGTCACGTCCCCGCGCGTCCCCTGCGCCACTTTTGGGGAGCGCATGGATGAGCCGCAGTGGGTCAAGCGCTTTACTGTTGCCGGGCGAGTGGGCACTTACTTGCGAGTGTTGGAACGGGGCCCTGTCCAAGCGGGGGACACCATCACAGTTGAGCATGTCCCCAGCCACGGCATCACTGTGGGCAAGTTCTTTAGCGACCCCACTGTGGAGCACGTGCGTACTTTGCAGGAACTGCACGACGCCGGAGAGCTCACCCTGAACGAGCACTATTGGAGTCGCTTCGAAAGAATCCTGCAAAAAAACACAACAGGTCACGCAACTTAGCATTCCCTGGGACGTCCGCGCCGCGCCTGGCACCAGGAGCAAACTGGCCCGTAGTTATCCCTACCTGCCCCCAAGGAGGGAGTGGGCCCCGAAAAACGCCGCAAATTCGCTTTTTTTAGCCATTGCTGCGGACTCGTTGTTCGAAGCTGGCAGGGCATGTGCCGAACCTCACTGGTCGGCATCGACTTTAGCTCTGTCGTGGCGGTAAGGTATGCCCTACAATTTAAATATCCCCCACTCCGGTATCTCCTTTTATTTTCTGCCCAATTTTTGAGGCAGGAGCCTGAAGTGTTTGGGGCCCGCAACGTTTTTGTGCGGGCAAGTAGCGTTCATAGGGGATTGCCGGCAAAGAAACGCCATGCGGTGTTGGTTACTTTCAACATCGGCGGCCGTACCAACGGCGCATACATGGCGCGAGATCCTGCCCGGGATGCCGAGTAGCGGCTGGATTTCTGCAATGCGGCAACCTCGCCGCTTGGCCCTATGAATGAGGACATTTTGACCATGCCCGAAAACTTGACAGAAACTTCCCCGGAGACCGAGGAAGAAAACGAAACTACTTTCGCTGACTTGGGTATTGACGGCCGTGTGCTGTCTGCCCTGAGCGACGTTGGCTACGAGAAGCCCTCACCCATCCAGGCCGCCACCATTCCGTTGCTGCTTGAAGGCCGCGACGTTGTTGGTTTGGCGCAGACCGGTACAGGCAAGACTGCAGCATTCGCCGTCCCCGCCCTGTCCCGCATGGCTGAGCTGATGGACCTCAACGGTCCCACCAAGGACACCCAGATCCTGGTTTTGGCACCTACCCGTGAATTGGCCCTGCAGGTTGCAGAAGCTTTCACCTCGTACGCCAAGTACATGGACAACTTCTCCGTTCTCCCCGTTTACGGTGGCTCGGCTTACGGCCCGCAGCTGGCCGGTTTGCGCCGCGGTGCACAGGTTGTAGTCGGTACCCCCGGCCGCGTCATCGACCACCTCTCCAAGGGTTCCTTGGACTTGTCCAACCTGCAGTACCTGGTCTTGGATGAAGCCGATGAGATGCTGCGCATGGGCTTTGCTGAAGATGTAGAGAAGATTCTGGCTGAGACACCGAAGGAGAAGCAGGTTGCCCTGTTCTCCGCCACGATGCCTGGCCAGATCCGCCGTATCTCCAAGCAGTACCTGAACAACCCCGCCGAGGTGACTGTAAAGTCCAAGACCACCACAGGTGCCAACACCCGCCAGCGTTACCTGCAGGTCATGGGCCCGCACAAGCTCGATGCGCTGACCCGCGTGCTTGAGGTTGAGCAGTTCGAGGGCGTTATCGCGTTCGTTCGCACCAAGATGGCTACCGAGGACCTGGCTGACAAACTGAAGGCACGCGGCTTCTTGGCTGCCGCCATCAACGGTGACATCCCGCAGCAGCAGCGTGAGCGCACCATTGAGGCGCTCCGCGACGGCAAGATCGATATCCTGGTCGCCACCGACGTTGCTGCCCGTGGTTTGGACGTGGAGCGCATCACTCACGTCATCAACTACGACATCCCGCATGACACCGAATCCTACGTTCACCGCATTGGTCGTACCGGCCGCGCTGGCCGTTCAGGTGACGCGATCTTGTTCATGACTCCCCGTGAGAAGTACTTGCTGCGCGCCATCGAGAAGGCTACTCGCCAGCCGGTGGATCAGATGCACCTGCCCAGCGCCGAAACCATCAACACCCTGCGCATGGGCAAGTTCGCTGAGAAGATCACCGAAACCCTGGCCAGCCAGGACGTTGCCAAGTTCCGCGACCTGATCGCCTCCTACGAGCAGGAGCACGACGTTCCCGCCTCGGAGATTGCCGCAGCCTTGGCTGTCATGGCACAGGGCGGACAGCCGTTGCTGGTCAACGACCTGCCGGCAGCACCTGAATACCAGAAGAAGGAACGCTCCAAGGACGGCTTCGGCTCCCGCGGCCCGACCCGCACCCTGACCGAAGGCAACGCCACCTACCGTATCTCGGTAGGCCGTCGCCAGCGCGTCATGCCCGGCTCCATTGTTGGCGCCATTGCCAACGAAGGCGGCCTGTCCTCTTCGCAGATCGGCGGCATTGACATCCGNCCTCTTCGCAGATCGGCGGCATTGACATCCGCGCCGATCACACCTTGGTGGAATTGCCGGCAGAGCTGAGCAAAGACCAGTGGCGTGCACTGAGCAAGACCCGCATCAGCGGCGAGCTCATCAACCTCGAGCTCGACAAGGGCCGTCGCCCCTCCGGTGGAGGCACAGGCGCTCCCTACCAGGGCGGCGGCGAGCGTAACGACCGCGGCCAGGGCGGCTTCAAAAAGAAGTTCGACGGCGACCGCAGCGGCGGATACCGCGGCGCAGACCGTGGCGCAGAGCGTGGCAACGACCGCGGCTTCAGCAGCGATCGCGGCCAGGGCCACACAGGTCACGGTGGCGGCGACCGTCGTCCCCGTCACGAGGGTGGCCAGAGCTTCAACAGCAAGGGCAAGTGGTAACAACCACGCCCTAGGGTGCTAAAAAGGGCCGGTTGTCATAAAGACAACCGGCCCTTTTCTTGCATTCCACCCCATGTGACGCAACTCATTCATCATGCGTCAAGAGGGCGAAGTTCATTGAGTTTTAGCGGTTTCAGGACGCCTTTTCTATGACTTTTTGGGCCGAATGAGTGCCGGGTACGCCGCTTGTGGCGTTAGGGGCGTTCCTCGATTTCACTTCCTGCCAATCCACTGGTAAAGTATTCTCTCGTTGCCCCCCTAGCTCAGTGGTAGAGCGCGTTCTTGGTAAGAACGAGGTCACCGGATCGATTCCGGTGGGGGGCTCGCAAATGAGAAGGCTCGTGTCAAGACGGTTTTGTCCGGGGCGGCACGGGCCACTCTCATTTATGGCGGCATAGCTCAGTTGGTTAGAGCGCACGACTCATAATCGTGAGGTCCCGAGATCGAGTCTCGGTGCCGCTACAGAAAGGCCCCTTTCGCACTATGTGTGAAAGGGGCCTTCTTGTTTCCCCGGAACCACATCTCGCGGTGGCAAGTGACCCCGAATTGATCCGGCTCCCAGTGCGCGCAGAGACTCGTGGCGTAGGCTGCCCCCAACGGTTCAATCCAATGCGAGGGAGAAACAATGAAGAAGGTTCTGATAATTGGCGGGCACGGGAAGATTGCGATGCTGCTGGCGCCATTGCTGACAGCTGCGGGCCTGGAGGTCACCTCGGTGATCCGCAATGCCGCCCAGATCGACGCTGTGGCGGCCACCGGCGCCATGCCCGTGGTGCACGACGTCGGTTCCTCCTCGGTTGACGAGCTCGCCGACCTCTTTGCCGGCCAAGACGCTGTCATCTGGTCCGCCGGTGCTGGCGGTGGAAGCCCCGAGCGCACGTACGCCGTGGACCGGGATGCGGCCATCGCCACCATTGATGCGGCCGTTGCAGCCGACGTCCAGAGATACATCATGGTCTCCTACCTGGGTGCCAGGACGGACCACGGGGTCCCGCCGGAGAACAGCTTCCACGCCTACGCCGAAGCGAAAGCGGCCGCCGATGAGCACCTGCGGTCGGCAAGTTCCCTAGCATGGACCATCCTGGCCCCCGGCGCTTTGACCCTGGACGAACCCACGGGCTTGATTGACCCCACCCCGGCAGCGGAGCGCGACCCTGCCGCATCCACCAACACCTCGCGCGGCAACGTGGCCCTCGTGGCAGCAGCCGTGCTCCAGCATCCCAGAACCATCATGCGAACCATCGAGTTCACAGACGGGCACGAGTCAATCGCCCAGGTGCTGACCCCGTAAAGCGCCCAGGTGCTGACCCCGTAAAATACATTGCGTGGAACAGCTCGTATTGATCATCGGACTCTTATTCGCCACAGTGCTTGCCGTCGGGTTGGGGGACAAGCTCAGGCTGCCCTACCCGGTGCTCATGCTCATCATGGCAGGAGCCCTGACCTTCATCCCAGGGTTCCCCGATCTGCGGATCAACCCCGAGCTGATCCTGCCCATCTTCCTGCCACCCTTGTTGTTCGCTACGGCGCAGAAAAGTTCGTGGGCGGTCTTCCGGGTCCGGTGGCGCACCATAATCATGCTGGCCGTTGCCCTGGTGGTTGTCTCCACGGCCATGGTGGCAGGCGCGGCGTGGCTGTTGATTCCGGGCATTGGCCTACCTGCTGCGATCGCCCTGGGCGCCATGTGTGCGCCGCCGGACCCGGTGGCCGTGGAATCAGTGGCCGGCCGTGTCCACATGCCGCGCAGGCTGATCACTGTCCTGCAAAGTGAAGGTTTGTTCAACGACGCCGCAGCCATCGTCATCTTCCAGGCCGCCGTGGCCAGCACCATGGACGGTCAGCCGTTCGGCGTGGACGTGGTGGGTGAATTCCTTCTCGGCGCCGTGGTTGCCGTGGCGGTTGGCATGCTGATGGGCTGGCTGACGGGCGTGATCACCAAGCTCATCACCTCCTCCGTGGCCCGCAGCGCCGTGACACTCATTGTTCCCTTTGCCGCGTACATCCTGGCCGAGGAAGTCCACGCCTCGGGCGTCATCGCCGTGGTGGTCACCGCGTTGGAGATCAAACGCCATGCCCGGGCCGAGGACGCCACCGAGCGCATCACCCGTGCCGCCTTCTGGGACGTGGTTGAGCTGCTCGTGACGGGGCTCGCCTTTGGCTTGGTGGGGCTGGAAGTTCGCGAAGTCATCAAGTCCGAGGGCTCGGATATTTGGGGCATGCTGCCCGCGGCCGTGGCAGTCAGCGTTCTGGTGATTGTGGTGCGTTTCCTCTGGTTTGGCCTGCTGGCGCTGCTTTCCAAGAAGCACGACGGCGACCTTCCGCCCACCAGCCTCAAGGACGTCATCATCCTCACCTGGTGCGGCATGCGCGGGCTGGCCACTTTGGCCTTGGCCCTGGCGCTGCCCACGGTGCTGCCCACCGGGGAAGCGTTCCCCGCGCGGCATGAGATTATCGTCGTCGCCTGCGCCGTGCTGCTGACCACGCTGGTGCTGCCGGGGCTCACGCTGCCCTGGCTCATGCGGGTCCTGAAAGCCACGGACGACGGCGTGGAGGAACGTGAGGCGGCCAAGGTCTTGGCCCTGCGTGCCCAGGACGCGGCCATTGCCGCCTTGCGGGACAACGAGATCATTAAGAACCTGCCGCCGGAAAAGCTGTCCCTGGTCAAGGAAAAGATGAAACGGCTGCACGCGGAACTCCTTGATGGCAGCCTGAAGAATGAAGACGCTGACGAGCGCCGTCGTCGTGGCCGGGAATTGGCCATTGCTGTGCAAACCATTGCCCTGGACGCCGCCCGGGCCGAGGTCCTGAGCGCCCGCAACGAACCGGAGGCTGACCCGGAGGTGGTGGACAGGGTGCTGCGCCAGCTGGACCTGCGCACCATGATCATGCCGGAGAACTAGAAAGTCAATCCTTGACCTTGCACGGCGTCGGGTGTCCACTGTACTGAACATGCTGTGTTGGTTTCTCTGCGGGGTCAGGAGCCGGTCATGAATGCACTCCTTGCACGGATCATGGATGCCCTCCCACTTGTCGAACGTCCCGACCGGGCGCTCTTGGCGCGGTTGACGCGCTGGTTTACAGGGACCCGGGTCTTACTGGTCGTGACCGTGTGGATCGCCATGGCTGAGGTGGACCGCCTGATTGCCGATACGGCCACCGAGACAGGCCGCTCGGGCTCGGCCAGTTCCCTGCAAGGCCTTGACCCGCAGTTGGGCTGGGAAAACTGGGGCATTTGGTTGGGGCTGGACGAGGGAATTTGTAGCCAGGTCAGGATCCTGCTGGCCATCTACGTCTGCCTCGACGTGTTGTTCGCGGTGCTCTACATTTCCTTACTGAGCAGGTTTTTTGGCTCCAGAAAGGTGGCGAAGCTGGCCATCGGCACCGTCATCCTCGGTGAACTGCTGGAAGTGGCCACCCAGCTCGTTGGCAACTATGCCTTGGGCCTGGATGAACAACCGGGTCTGGCGTTGATGACAGAGCTGGCGTGGTTGGCCGTGCTGGCAACATTCCTGAAATGGGCCGGGCTGGCGACGTTGGCGGCATCCGTTTTTGTATATGCCAGGCTGCGCCTGCGGGTTTCGCGGAATGTTGGTCGCGCGTGGAACGCCTTGTTTTTCCACCGTCTGGCCTTCGCCGCCGTCCTGCTCATAGGGGCCCTGGCGCTGCTACCAATTGCCGGCGTCAATGACCAAATGCCCGACACGCAGAGGGCCTGGCTCAACTTGGGCCCGGGAAAATTTCTGATCACGAGCTGGGCTGCGCTCTTGGTGTCCTTTGGCTTGTTCTACCTGGGGCGGCGCCGCAGCGAGCTGGCATGGTCCCTATACGCCGGCGAACAGCAGGTGCCCGACAATGCGCCCCGCTACTGGATGTGGATGATTCCTCAGGTCCTTCTGGTACTGGGCATTGGCGCCGTTTTGTTGGGAGGCGGGCACACAGTCCCTGTGGACTGGCGCACCGGAGTGGCCATGGGGTTGCCCCTGCTCGTTGCCCTCGTGAGCATATGGATGGAATATCGAGGTGACTCCGTGGCGCCTCTCCCGCCACGGCCGACTTCCCGGCAACGCGCCGTGGACGCGTGGCGGTGCGGCGACGTGCTGGCCATGGTTTTTCTGGCCTTTTCCGGCATGGCACTGGTCCGTTCCTTCACCGCCCCGATCGCCTTGGGTATCGCGGGGTCTCTGAGGTGGGACGCGGGTCAACAATGGGTGGCTGGCCTCTATCTGACATTCGGAGTTGCCCTGGCCGGTCTCGTCTTTGGGGCGGGTGCATTATTGTGCCGGGCCACGTGGGGAAAATTCTTGGACCCCCGCGAGGTCGCCGGGTCGGCAACGATCCGGATTTCGTTGGTCCTGCTGGCACTGTTCGCCATCATCGTGTCAGCCTTTGCCTTCCTGCCAGTGTGGACCAGCACGGCCGCCGGTGTCGCGGGAACTGCGGTGCTGGCAGTCGGGTCCTGGGCCATGGTGATTGGGCTGGCCACCGTTGCCCTGCAGCGGCAGCGGCCACCACGGATCTTTGAAGCGCTGGGACTCCGGGCAGCCCCGGTCATGACACTCATTGCCATCGTCCTCGCCGTAGGGTCATTCGGTGGCGGCAATCCGGCCCTGCACCAGATCCGGGATCTTGAGTCCGTCCAAGACCCGTCCGTGCTTGCCACGAGGCCCGGGGTCGCGAAGGCTTTCAAGGATTGGTTGGATCGCAGTGCAGCGTGCGGGCGGAACCTGGCCCGGGATGTTGCGCCGGGCCCATCCGCTGGGGCTGCTGCGATCCGGGTTCGGCCCATGGTGCTCGTCGCAGCCGAAGGAGGCGGCATCCGGGCCGCGAGCTGGACGGTTCAGGCCTTTGACAAGCTGGCGGAGACGGGGGGCTGCGGCGGTGACGTGGTGATGGCCTCGTCGGGAATCAGCGGTGGCTCGGTGGGATTGACCTTGAGTCACCTCTACGGGGCCAGCGGTGCGGTGGAGAGAATGGAAGCGTTGTCCGGACCGAACCCCTTGGCGGCTGCGGTTTCGGGGGCCATTGTGGGGGATGTTATTGCCTCCGGCACGGGCCTGTTGATCCCCACACAGGTGGGCGCCCCAACCGGGGGCGCGGCACCGCGCGTGTGGAACGATCGTGCCGGGCTCATGGAGTCACTGTGGGAAGTGTCGGCTCCCAAGCTTGCAGAAGCCTTTGACGCCACCACTGCAGGCCCCACGGGTGCCCTCCTGCTCAATTCCACCGATGCCGGGAGCAACTGCCGGGTGGTCATCAGCCAACTTGATTTGCCGGGAAAGGCAGCCCCCGGCAGTAATGCTGGATTTCAGTGCAGCGGTGCGCAAGGATTCCCCTTGACTGTTGACCTGCTCGACCGGCAGACCGATTGCCCGCTGGCATTGCGCTGGTCCTCGGCGGCCTTGCTTTCTGCCAGATTCCCCATTATTTCTCCTGCCGGACGTGATCCTGTCAGGCTTGACGAGGCCGGGAAGCCCACCAACTGCCAGGGCGGTGCCAACTTTCAACTCATCGATGGCGGCTACTCCGAGGGATCGGGGCTGGGAACCATCAGCGACTTGTGGCCCGCCCTGCAAAAAGAGGTATTGGGCCACAATGCGTGCGTTACGGCGGCGCTGGCCGTGGTGAATCTTCCAGCACCAGGGAACGCACCTCCCTGCCCGGGCATCGAGGCCACAGCTGATCTCGTGGCGCCGGTGTTCGTGTTCCTGCAGAATTCCCCGGGTGCGGACCTCGTAGGCCGCCCACCGAAAGCCGCCGGCGAATTGGCAGTGCCCCTGGTCGGTTTAGGCGCGAGGAAGCTCCAATCCGCAACAAGGTCCTGGATTCAGCGGCTGGAGGAAGCAGGCAACGTGTGTCCTGTCCCAGCCGTGGAGACCCCGGGTGAGGAGAACCCGGCAGGAGCCAGTGCCAAGCTTTGCGCGGAGGCCACCGAGTCCGTCTCAACAGCACTGGGTGGGCAATCCGTGGTGGTGGTTGCGCCCAACAGCGTGCCCGCACTGGGTGCGCCGCTTGGCTGGTCGCTTTCTGCGCTCAGCCAAGACCAGCTGGAGCATGCGATGACGACCGAGGCAGGTTCCCGGCCCGACCCTAACGCCGATGTCACAGCGGACCAGGGACAACAGCAGCCTTTCGACCTGCTCTTGGACTACTTGGAAAAAGGGAAGGCGACTGGTGCAGTCAGCCAGTAATGACACGCAAGGATTGTAGGAAGACACATCGAATCCTTGGCTGTTGACGTATACGGTAGAAGCATGTCTAGCACCGTTGGCAACGAAGCCGCATCCAAGCCCGTCCGCACCCGCAACATCCCGGCGGAAATTGCCCGCTCATGGCTCCTGGTCCCGGCCACTCGGCCGGAAATATTCGATGAGGCGGCAGCATCACGCGCCGACGCCGTCGTCCTCGACATTGAAGACGCAGTGGATCCCAAGAAGAAGGACGCCGCCCGCAGCGACGTCATCGACTGGCTGCGCAACGGCGGCCAAGCCTGGGTCCGCATCAACGACGTCCACTCCAACTTCTGGGCCGACGACGTGGCAGGCTTGCGCAACACCCCCGGCCTGCTCGGTGTCATGCTGGCCAAGACCGAACAAGCCGAACAGGTCAAGGAAACCTACCACCGTCTCGACGGCAAGACCCGTGTCCTGGCCCTGGTTGAATCCGCCCTCGGCATCGAGGAAGCCAACAACATTGCCCGTGCCGAAGGTGCCTTCCGCCTTGCGTTCGGCTCCGGCGACTTCCGCCGCGACACCGGCATGGCGGCCGACCGTGAAGCCATGGCCTACCCGCGCGCCAAGCTCGTTGTCGCCAGCCGTGTGGGCAACCTGCCGGGCCCCATTGACGGACCCACAGTGGGCACCAACCACCCGATCCTGCGCGAACAGTCGGCCATCACCGTCTCCATGGGCATGACAGGCAAGCTGGCCCTGGCCATCGACCAGACCACCATCATCAACGAAGTCATCAGCCCCACACCTACTGATGTTGCCTGGGCTACCGACTTCATGAACGATTTCAACGCCCGCGGCGGCATGATCCGCGACGGCTCCGACCTGCCCCGTCTGGGCCGCGCCGAGAAGATCATGAAGCTGGCCATCGCCTACGGCGTCCAGCCCGCACTCTAAACCACTTGATGGATGGTGGGCTGGTCCGCGGCGTCTCTTGGAATGCGCAGGGTCCTGCGCTGACCCTGACAACGCACGACGGCGATGCGAGGCTGCCGTTGCTGCCGGGGCAGTGGCTGAGGTTTGAGGTGCTTTCCGGCGATGGCGTCCCGGCCCGCCTCTGTCTGGGGTTCACCCGGGTGGAGGAGTCGGGCCAGCCCCAACACTTCGCATGTCCCACGGGGCAGGGCGCAGAACGAGGCTTCCAGTGCGGTGCCTGTTTCGCCAAGGACCAGATGCGCCTCATGCACGACTTCCACCGCAGCGGCCACGCCCCGCCCGGACTGAAGGCGTATCTGGCTCAGCAGCACTGGCTCTACATTGCCACCTTTGCCGACGGCACCACCAAGGTGGGTACGGCATCCGAGCGCAGCAAATGGAGCCGCCTGGCCGAGCAGGGTGCGCTGGTGGCCCGCTACGTGGCCCGCGCACAGGATGGTGCTGTGGTGCGGCACCTTGAAGATGCCGTGTCCACCAACCTGCCACCCACTCAATTCGTGCGCGGGGCGGCAAAGTTTGCAGCGCTTTTGCATCCCCGGCCACCCCTGCACCTGGAACAAACGAACAAGGCGATGGCCGACGTCGTCCGTGAACATGTGGCGGGTCTGGCGCTGGAAGGGTTTGAGGCGGTGGAGGAGCAATGGCAGCGGATTGGCTTTTCGGAAGCTGTGGCGATTCCAAGCCGTCGCACGGCGTACCCGCAACCGCTGGATTCGGGCAGGCACGGCATTCGGCTGGACTCGATGCTGGGCCCCACAGCCCTCGCGGGATTGGACGGCGTGGATGGGGCGTTCCTGGTGGACCTGGGCGGGCTCAAGGGGCACAAGATTCGTTGCGGGGACTACCAAACCGTGGTTCCGGCGCTGCAGGAATCGCTCTTCTAAACCCCAGCCGCTCACACCGCCCGCGGCGGGGCCCTCGGCCGGTAGACTTAGCGGGTGCTTAATGACTTTTGGGAAACCGCTCCGCCCGCCTACAAATACGCCGTTTTTGGCGGCATGGGGCTGACCTTCATCGGCATCGTGATCATTGTGATCGGTGCCCTGACAACAACACCCTCCATGACCTACATCGCCCTGCCGTTCATCGGCGTCGGACTGCTGGCGCACATGGCGTCCCTGGGCCTGCGCGGACGCAACATCCGCAAGGAACTCAAGGCTGCGGAAAAGCGCAGCAAAGCTTAAAACATGCGGCGGCGTGCCAAACGGGTGGGGACACATGAAGTTTCATAGGTCCCCACCCGTTTGGCACGCCGCCGGCGTTCTGGCTTTGAGCGGCCTAGTGGTCCACCGGCTCCGGGTTGGCCACGGCACTGCGCAAGGCCCACAGGCACATCAGTGCCGCACCCAGCATGAGCGCAACGCTCACCATGGCCACGGTTCCGGAACCGGAATCGAAGGCGTGCTTGGCTGAGCTGAGCAGGGCCTCGCCTTGCGCGGCCGGCAACGTTCCGGCAACATCAATGGCACCACCCAGGGTTTGGGATGCGGTTTCCCTCTCCGCCTCGGACACGCCAGCAGGGAGCACCACGTTCATCCTGTACGCGGCAGCCAAGATGCTGCCCAAGATGGCCGTTCCCAGTACTGAGCCCACCTCGTAGGCGGTCTCCGAGATTGCCGAGGCAGCACCAGCCTTGGCGGGCGGGGCAGCGGAGAGAATGAGGTCGTTGGAAATGGTCTCCGCCATGCCAACGCCGGCGCCCAGGACAACAAAGGCCGCAATGATGCCGGCCACTGAACCGTCGGTGTTGAGCCACACGATCAAGAAGCCCATGGCGTTCAGTAGCAATCCACCCGCCACCAGCCACGACGGCCGGATCCGGTTGGCCAATGATGCGGCCAGGAGACCGGAGATGATGGTGATGGCAAGACCTGGCACCAACACAAAGGCGGCGTGGGTGGGGGAGAGGCCCACAACCAGCTGCAGATGCTGGGTGATGAAGTACAGGAATCCCACCAGCGCAAAAATGCTCAGCAGATTCGCCATGACACCGCCACTGAAGACCGGGTTCTTGAACAGGGTCACGTCCATCATCGGGTTTTCGCGGCGGAGCTGACGGCGCACAAACACGGCGCCCAAGGTCAGTCCAGCCACGATCAGGACAATATTGGTGACGGAGAGACCCGACTGGGCAATTTCCTTGATGCCGAAAATGGTGGGCACCATGGCGCCGAAGGACAACAGAATGCTCAGGGCATCAATTTTGCCCGGGGCAGGATCCTTGGACTCCGGCACAAAGATCGGGGCCAGGATCAGCAGCGGGATCAGCACCGGCACCGACATCAAGAAGACGGCGCCCCACCAGAAGTGCTCCAGAATGAATCCGCCCACAATGGGACCCAGCGCGGCACCGCCTGAGAAGCCGGCCGCCCAGATGGCAATGGCCTTGCGTCGCTGAGCCGGGTGCAGGAACAAATTGCGGATCAGGGACAGTGTTGATGGCATCAGCATGGCACCAAACAAACCAAGCAGTGCCCGGTAGCCAATCAAGGCACCGGCCGTGGGGGCAAACGCGGCAAAAACCGAGACGATGGCGAAGCCCGTGCTACCAATCAGCAGCAGCTTGCGCCGGCCGAACCGATCGGCCAAGCTGCCCATGGGCACCAGCAATGCTGCCAAGACCAGGGGGTAAACGTCGATGATCCACAACAGCTCCGAGGCGGAGGGAACAAGTGCCAGGGAGATCGAGGGGATGGCAAAGCTCAGCACGGTATTGTCCACGGAGACCAGCAGAACGGGCAGCATGAGGACCGCCAGTGCTATCCATGAACGGACGCCTGCACGCGCCGGGCCGTCGGAGGAACCGAGTTTTGATGTGCTTACTGATATCGCCATGCTAACAATTCTATACCGTCCAGCCGGTTTACTGTACCGTCTGGACGGTTTAGTTCGTCACTTCTTGTAGGCTTGTCCAATGACTACACAACCCTCAGCCCGTGACCGGGTGCTTTCTGCCTATGAGGACCTGCTTATTGGCGATGGCCCGCGCGCAGCCACCCTGGACGCCGTTGCTGCTGCCGCTGGCGTTTCCAAGGGGGGCTTGCTCTATCACTTCAAGAGCAAGGAAGCCTTGACGGAAGGGCTTCTCGCGAAGTTGCGAGGGTACGCCGAGCTGGACTTTGCTGCGATGGCGCAGGACCCCGAAGGCTGCGCCAAGTACTACGTGCGCACCAGCGTTTTTGGCGACACCCCCTTTGACCGCGCCATAGTGGCGGCCCACCGGCTGATTCAAAGCGACGACGATGCCGTCCGGCACGTTTTCGCCGAACTGCATGCCCGATGGTTCGAGCTGATCCTGAGCGATATTGGCGATCCTGCCGTGGCCCGCGCGGTGATGCTGCTGGGTGACGGGTTGTATTTCAATGCAACACTTTTTGGATTCCCCACCGTGGTGGCAAGTCCGGCAAACGCCCAAGAAAAAGTGGATGTAGCCTCACTCCTGGAGGTGGTGGACAGGATGCGGTCCGGCACGCGGTCGTAGTGTGCTTTTAGGCATGGCCGGGCTATACGCTTAAGCCCATGAGTATCAATCCCGAGCTGCAGGGGCGCAGCTACCGCTTAGGCGAAATTTACAGTGTTGGCCGCGAATCCATCCGCGACTTTGCCCGGGCGGTCAAGGCCACCCATGCAGCCCATTTTGAGGTTGCCGCGGCCCACGAATTGGGGCATGCGGATCTGGTGGCTCCGCCCACCTATGCCATCATTGTGGCCCAGCGGGCCGACGCCCTGCTGATCAACGACGCCGATTCCGGGATTGACTTCTCCCGCGTGGTTCACGCGGAACAGCGCTTCACGCATCACCGGGCCATTGTGGCCGGGGACGAACTGGTTGCCGAACTTCACGTGGACGCCGTCCGCGGCATGGGTGGTGGCGCCATGATCACCACCCGCGCAGAAATTTCCACTGTTACCGGCGAGGCAGTAGCCACCACAGTGTCAGCCATCTTGGTTCGCGGGGAGGGACAGTAATGACGACAGCATCATTGAACGTTGCAGATTTGAGCGTTGGGACCGAGATTGGTTCACGCGTCATTGAGATCTCCCGCGCAGACCTCATCAAATATGCCGGTGCTTCCGGGGACTTCAACCCGATCCACTGGAACGAGCGCTTTGCCCGCGAAGTGGAACTGCCCGGTGTCATTGCCCACGGCATGTTCACCATGGGCGCTGCCGTCCAGTTGGTGACCGACTGGGTGGGCGACCCGGCCGCCGTCGTATCTTATGGAACACGCTTCACCAAGCCCGTCCCCGTTGCTGACCTAGAGGGTGGGCCCGGTGCCGTGGTGGCTGTGACAGGCGTTGTTGGGGCCTTGGATTCCGACGCCGGAACCGCCAGGATCGACCTGACCGTCACCTTGGACGGACAAAAAGTTTTGGTCAAGGCACAAGCCACGGTCCGCTTGGCGTGAGCAGCGTCAAAGCCTGGCGTAACGGTGTAGTCACCGCGTACGCCGGCTCCGGGCTGGTCTTTGCCACCTGGGTTTCCCGTATTCCCGCCATCCGTGACGATCTGGGCCTGAGCGCGGGCCAGGTGGGGCTGATGCTGCTGTGCATGTCCCTGGGATCATTTGTTTCGGTGGCAGCCTCCGGCTTGGTAGTTCTGCGCCTTGGCTCCAAACTGACCTCACGGCTGGGCAGTATCATCCAGACCGTCGGCGTCATCATCATGGGCCTAGGTGCCACGGTGTTCGCCGAAACGTATGTGGTGGGTGCCGGCTTGGTGATTGTGGGCCTGGGCACGGGCAGCTGGAACACCTCCTCAAACATTGAAGGGGCCGCCGTTGAGCGGGCGCTGGGGCGGCACATCATGCCACGGCTCCACGGCTCCTTTAGCATTGGCACGGTCGCGGGCGCCGGGCTGGGCGCCCTGGCGGCATCCATTCACCTCCCTGTGGCGATTCACCTGTCAGTGGTTTCGGTGGCAGTTTGCCTTGCTGTGCTGATAGGCGCCGGCTGCTACCAGGCGGACAAGCTAACCTCAACGGCTGCGCTGGTTGACCTGGGCGATTCCGGCGCGGTGCCAGGCACCGGTCCCATCCCCGTCATTACGGCCTCGAGCACGCAGGATCACAACGCCAAGGCGGCTGCGGCTGGCAAACGCGCAGGCAAGGCCAAGATTGCCGCCGCTTGGCGTGACCCCCGCACCTTGATGTTGGGCGCCCTGGTGCTGGGCCTGGGTCTGGCTGAAGGTGCAGCCGGTGACTGGGTGGCCCTGGCCATGGTGGACGGCTACGGCACCAAGGACTCGATTGGTGCCATTGGCTACGGCATCTTCGTCTCCGCCATGACCATTGGCCGCTTTGCCGGAACCGTGCTCCTGGATAAGTACGGCCGCGTGGCGGTACTCCGGGCCGGTGCCGCCCTGGCCGTGGTGGGACTTGGCTTGTTTGTGTTTGCACCCTCGGCAGAGATTGCCTTGGGTGCCCTGGTCCTGTGGGGTCTGGGCTCAGCTTTGGGCTTCCCCGTGGCAATGTCGGCCGCCTCCGACGACCCGGAGCACGCCGCGGCCCGCGTTTCGGTGGTTTCCACCGTTGGCTATGGCGCATTCCTGGGTGGTCCGCCGCTCTTGGGCCTGCTGGCTGAACATGTGGGCGTCCTGCACTCGCTGCTGGCGGTGCTGGGCCTGTTGGTGGTGGCCTTCTTCCTGACACCGGTGGTGCGCAAACCAAAGTACCTAGAGAACACAGTCAATGAGCGCAGTGCGGCTAATGTGGAATTGTGAATGAGCAAAAGTTTCTAAGTTCCCTAACGACGTTGCACGTGGGTGGCCCAGTCAAGAATTACGTTGCGGCCACCAACGAGGCGGAAATCATTGAGGCCGTCACGGCAGCGGACCGCACCGGTGAGCGGCTCCTAATCCTGGGCGGCGGTTCCAATCTGCTCATCTCCGATGAAGGCTTCGATGGCACCGTGGTGAAGATCGCCAGCCAGGGCTATGCCGTTGATTCGCAGGATTCCTGCGGCGGTGCCTCGGTGGTAGTCCAAGCGGGTCATGACTGGGACGACTTTGTTCACCAGAGCGTTTTGCATGCCTGGAGCGGGCTGGAAGCCCTGTCAGGAATCCCCGGCAGCGCTGGCGCAACGCCCGTGCAAAATGTAGGCGCCTATGGCTGCGACGTCTCCCAAACCATCGCCGCAGTGCGGACCTGGGACAGGGAGAAAACCGCTGTCCACACCTTCACCAGCTCCGAGCTGCAGTTCGGTTACCGGGAATCCCTGCTCAAGGCCACCACCGTCAACGGATCCCCTCGCTACGTGGTGCTCAATGTTGAATTTCAGCTCCTGCTGGGCCGTATGAGCGCGCCCATCAAGTACGGCGAATTGGCCCGCACGCTGGGCGTCGAGATTGGCCAGCGGGCAAACTCCCTGGACGTCCGCCGTGCCGTGCTGGCCCTGCGCGCCTCCAAGGGCATGGTCCTGGACCCCGCCGACCGCGACACCTTCTCCACCGGCTCCTTCTTCACCAACCCCATCGTTTCCGCGGAGGTCGCCGCCACGCTCCCCGCCGACGCGCCGCGCTATCCCGCGGGCGATCTGGTGAAACTCAGTGCAGCCTGGCTGATTGACCATGCCGGTTTCGCCAAGGGCTACGGCCTGTTGGGCGAAGTGCCAGCAGCCGGCCAGTCGGACGACGCCGGGACCCCGCCACGCGCCTCCCTCTCCACCAAGCACACCCTCGCCATCACCAACCGTGGCGGGGCCCGGGCCGAGGACATCTTGGCGGTGGCGCGGGAGGTTCGCGACGGCGTCGAACGCAAATTTGGGATCACCCTGGTGCCTGAACCGGTGCTGGTGGGCTGCTCGCTGTAATCCCCACGCCCTCCCACGGCTCGCACGCTCGCCGCGGGGCCCTCGGGCGCGTGGGCCCAACATCCGCGCTGGCCGAGTCCACGGCAGTCACCCCGTACCGGGGTAGGGGGTCAAGACGGCTCCCGAGTGTGATGTGCAGCTCCGGGGCTTTTCGTAGTGTTAATGGAAAGATCTGTCCTTTCTATTAGCTTGGCGCTTCTGTTTGGGAAGCCCGGCACGAGGAGTACCCATGTCGTCGGCAACACTTGATAGCCCGGATGTCTTGGATGAGAGCGACACTCTCACCAAGACAGCAAAAAAACGCCCGGCACGGGACCGTCACGTCACTGATTTCATCCAGCTGACCGAGCAGGTTCGTGCCGCGGGCTTCATGGAACGCGACATCAAGTGGTACGTTTTGCGCATCGTCCGCCAGAGCATTGGCTACTTGGCCGTGTTGGCGCTGTTCCTGACACTGGGCCAGAGCTGGTGGCAGATGGTTACGGCCGTGCTGTTTGCCTTCATGTGCACCCAGACCGCCTTCATTTCCCACGACGCCGCGCACCGTCAGGTGTTCGCTTCCGCGAAGAAGAACGCTTGGCTGGCCCGCATTGCCGGCAATTTATTCGTCGGCTTGAGCTACGGCTGGTGGATGAACAAGCATGGCAAGCACCACCTGAACCCGAACAAGATCGGCGTGGACGGCGACATTGATCCCGGCGCCCTCGTGTTTGATCCCGAGAATGCCGCCAAGCGCACGGGCTTTGCCAAGTGGTTTGCCCGCCGTCAGGGCGCCTTCTTCTTCCCGCTGCTGACCCTCGCCGCGCTGGATCTGCACATCGCCGCCGTCAAGCGCGTACTGGACCGCAAGCAGATTGTGCCCGAACGCAAGGCCGAGATCGCCCTGCTCGTTGTCCGCCTGGTCCTGCTCCCCGCGTTCACCGTCTGGTTCCTCGGCTGGGGTATCGGCTTGGCGTTCGTCGCCGTGCAGATCATGGGGCTGGGCCTGTACATGGGCTGCGCGTTCGCCCCTAACCACAAGGGCATGCCGTTGGTTCCCAAGGACGTCAAGATCGATTTCATGCGCCGCCAGACCCTCATGAGCCGCAACATTTCCGGCGGTTGGTGGGTAGATGTTGGCATGGGCGGTTTGAACTACCAAATTGAGCACCACCTGTTCCCCACCATGTCCTCCAAGAACCTCAAGGCCGTCCAGCCTATGGTCCGCGAATACTGTGCCGAGCGGAACATCACGTACACGGAGACCACGTTGGGCCAGTCCTACATGATCGTGATGCGCTACCTGAACCGTGTGGGCCTGGGCCAGCGCGACCCGTTCGAGTGCCCCATCACGGCCAACATGCGCACGGCCCGCTAATCCCCACGCCCTCGTGGGCCCAGCAACTGACCCGCAGAAAACGCCGAAAAATCACGAAAATCGTTGATTTTTCGGCGTTTTCTGCGGGTCAGTTCTGTGGGTGGGCCTAGATTGGGAGCATGAGTCCCAGTGTCACACCCACCGTCCTGGCCCGGCTGCGGCTTGCCGCCCAGGGAATCCTGCCTACGTCCATCAGTCCCGGTCCGGGGCCGGGGGACGTTGTGCGTTCCTTGACAGCACTCCAAGGACAGGATTTCCCCGGCGTGCTGTGGTCGATCGGCCTGCGCTCACCGGGGAGCACCCGCGCCGCTGTTGAAGCGGCGTTCAACAGCGGTGAACTGGTGAGGTCATGGCCCATGCGCGGCACGTTGCATGTGACGCTTGCAGAGGACCTGGGCTGGATCTTGTCCCTCACGGCTGAGCGGATGGAGTCCGGCATGTCCACCCGCCACCGCGAGCTGGAAATCACGACGGCGGATGTAGACAAGGTGCGGGAGCTCGCCTTGGCGCTGGTGGCCGAGCAGGGCGGCCGAGTGTCCCGGGATGAGCTGTTCACCGCGTTTGAGCGCGCAGGACAAGGGACGAAGGCCCAGCGTGGCTACCACCTCTTGTTTCTGCTCTGCCTCCAAGGAACCTTGGTGCAGGGGCCCATCAATAGTGCGGCTGGGAACGGCAACTCCCAGTTCTTTGTCAGCGCGGAGGCGTGGATCAAGAATCCGCGCGCCATGGACCGTGAACAAGCCCTGGCCGAGCTGGCGCTGCGTTACTTCAGCAGCCATGGTCCTGCCACTATCAAGGACTTTCAATGGTGGTCCAAGCTGACGCTCAAGGACATCAGCGCAGGGTTGGCCCAGCTGGGCGATCAGCTGGCCAGCGTGGTGTGCAACGGCGTCAGCTACTGGCTGGCGCCTGAGACGGCTGAGCTCCTCGGCGGGACGGTTCCCGGGACACGGTCTCTGCTATTGCTGCCGGGCTTTGATGAGTACCTCTTGGGGTACACCGACCGCAGTGCGGCTCTGGCTCCGCACCACGCCCCGCTGACGGTTCCGGGCGGTAACGGCGTGTTCAAGGCAACGGTCGTGGCTGGCGGAAAGGTGGCCGGAACCTGGCGCAAAGCCCAAGGTATGGCTGAAAAACAAAGGCAACTGGCCGGCGTCGTGCTTCCGGAACTCTTTGGTGAGCTAAGCCCGAACCAAACCAGGTCGCTGGAAAAGTCGGCAACCGCCTACAAACGCTTCCTGCTCCCCAACTGAGACGCACTTGATGCTAAAAATCGCGTGATTTATAGCATCAAGTGCGTCTCAGTTGGGAGGAGGGGTTAGAGGGTGCCGGTGGCGATCTTCAGCATGCGGCGCAGCGGCTCGGCGGCACCCCAGAGGAGCTGGTCGCCCACGGTGAACGCGCTGATGTATTCCGGGCCCATTTCCATCTTGCGGATGCGGCCCACGGGGACCTCAAGGGTGCCGGATGCAGCCACGGGGGTCAGGTCAGCCATGGAGGCTTCCTTGGTGTTGGGAACCACCTTGGCCCACTCGTTGTCGTTGGCCAGCAGGGACTCGATTTCCGCCACTGACAGGTCCTCGCGGAGCTTCAGCGTCAGGGCCTGCGAGTGGGAGCGCATGGCGCCGATGCGCACGCACAGCCCGTCCATGATCACGCGGTTGGAAGCAGAGGTGCCCAGGATCTTGTTGGTCTCAACCCCGGCCTTCCACTCTTCCTTGGACTGGCCGTTGCCTAAATCGGCGTCGATCCAGGGGATCAAGGAACCGGCCAGCGGCACGCCGAATTGCGAGGAGTCGATGCCTTCGCGCTGGTGGGCCAGGACCTTGCGGTCAATCTCCAGGATGGCCGACGCCGGGTTGTCCAGTTCGGAGGAAACCTCGGAGTTCAGTGTGCCGAACTGGTTCAGCAGCTCGCGCATGTGGCGGGCGCCGCCACCGGAGGCAGCCTGGTAGGTCATGGAGGTGCCCCACTCGACCAGGCCGTTCTTGAACAGCCCGCCCAGGCCCATGAGCATGCAGGAGACGGTGCAGTTTCCGCCTACAAAGTCCTTGACTCCAGAAGCCAACCCGGCGTCGATCACACCGCGGTTGATCGGGTCAAGCACAATGATGGAGTCGTTGTTCATGCGCAGCGTGGAGGCCGCGTCCATCCAGAGGCCGTCCCAGCCGCGGTTGCGCAGCTCGGTGTGCACGCGGGAGGTGTAGTCCCCGCCCTGGGCTGTGACAATAATGGGAAGCTTCGCCAGAGTGTCAATATCAAAGGCGTCTTCGAGTTTGCCGGCGTCGCCGGAGCCTGCAATCGCCGGGGCAGCGCCGCCGGCGTTCGAGGTTGAGAAGAAGACGGGGTTGATATCGCCGAAGTCGCCTTCGTCCTGCATGCGCTGCAGCAGAACGGAACCGACCATGCCGCGCCAGCCGACAAGGCCGACGGAAGGAACACTGTTATTGGTCATGCCCCAAGTTTACGATGGAGGGGCAAACTGGCGGCAAATCCGTGTCACCCAATGAACACGTACGACGGCGTTTCGCACCGCCGCGCGAAGGTGCAGCCGGGCGCGGTGCACGTTCCGTGCAGGGCTTAGCGTGTGTAGTTCCCCGGTACCGGGTTCTCGGCAAGCATGGGTGTTCCAGAGGGTGTGGGCAAACCCCTTTGACGGCGCAGGAGCGTGGCCTTGGCCTCGATGACCAGATAGCGGCCAATGACCACAAGTATGAGCAGGGAGAGCGCGAACCCGAACCACAGGCCCCCGTGGAGGTTTCCGGGATTCTCCCTGGCGCTGCCCAGTATGGCAAGGATCATAACAACGTTCAGAAATAGCAGGGTTGCTGTTGATACTGCCCAGCCCCAAACCGTTCGAATCACCGGCCCCTGTCCACCGCGCCACACACCGTATTCCTCGGGCAGGTAGCTGACCAGCTCGCCGTTGTTGGCGCGTACAAGGTAACGCTTCTGGCCGCTGGCAGCTGCCGCATCGTGCCACGCCATGGTCTGGGCGTCCCGCAGCTCCCGCTGTTCGTGCTTCTCGCGTTTTTCGCGCTGCTTCTGGTGCCAGCGCTGGTCACGCTCCGCTTTGGATCTCATTGATGTTCCCAATCCTGCGAGTGTTCGTCAGTAGTCGATGTTCTTGGCCAGCTCCGGGTTCTCGCGTTCCCATTTTTCACGGAGGCGGGCTGTCCTGAATCCGATCCAGCTGAGAAAGAGCAGGACGGCAGCGAAACCGAGTATCAGCAACACGCCAGACAAATAGCCCCCACTTGCCCAGAACCAGATGCCGATGATCGTCACGGGAACTGCGAATACGATCGGGATGGAACTACGCATCCTGATGTTGCGAGGCTTGAGCGGCGTCTGGGATCCGCTGACGTACATGCCGCGCGTGTAGGCGTGGGGGCCGTACTGGCTCCGCATTCTCTTCCGGTCACGGATGAGGTTGTTGTGGTGTGGCTCGTAAGGTTCGGAGCGATGTGGGTCATGGGTTCCTCATTGGTAGCAACGAATTCTCAAAGGGCGCCAGTCGGTGGAGCGCGCAGTTTACGTCCGGACTACCAATCCTTGCGCGGCACGCGCTTGGCGATGAGCCACTTCTGCCGGCGGTTGGCAACGATGAAGGCCCAGACGCCTGCCGTGGCGGCTCCCAAAAAGACCAGGCCGGCATAAATGCTGCCGGGCAAGGCGAAGCCGGAAATTGTGGCCGGGTAGATCGGGACGCAAGCAATGACGAACAAGACAACGCCCAGAAAGCGGATGGCGTTCGGATTTTGCAGTGGTGTCTTTGCCTGGAATGTGTAATCCGGTGGCACCCCGCCCGGCCCATACTCCTGTTCGTACTGGCGCACGTTGAACGGGTTGGGGTCATGGTTCGCCCCGTTGGGGGACTCGCGCTGCTCTGAACCGTCTGCCATGACTATTCCGCCTGGAACTCCGTGTCGCCCTTGGCCCAGAGGGTGATCCGATATTCGGTGCCGTTCTTGGACGTGTGCCAGCCCTCCAGCGGCGACGCGCCGCGGAACGACCATTCGTGCCCCAGCCCCGGCGCCTGCGTGTCCCCGGAAACATCCGAGTTGATGACAGTAATCACCGCAACGTTGCAGTGCTCCTGGGCCTGCGCATAAACCTGTCCACCGCCAATAACCCACACCTCATCGCCGCCGGGGGAGAACTGCGCTTCCACGAGCGCCTCTTCCAACGAATCAAGGACGACGGCGCCACTTGCCTCGGGCGTTGCACTCCAGCCTTCTTGGCGGGTCACCACAATGTTGGTCCGATCCGGCAGCGGCCGGTACTTTTCCGGGAACGATTCCCACGTGCGCCGGCCCATGACCACGGGGTGACCCGTGGTTACCCGCTTGAAATGGGCCATGTCTTCCGGCAAGTGCCAAGGCATGCCGCCATCGGCACCAATGACGCCACCGTTTGTCTGCGCCCAGATCATGCCAACAATGGGCTGGCTGAAGCGGTAAAAAGTGGGAATGTGCAAAGCAGGTGTGTCACTCATACAGCGATCGGTGCCTTAATTGTGGGGTGGTGCTGGTAGTTGACCAGCTCAAAATCGTCAAAGGAATAGTCAAAAATTGACTCGGGCTTGCGGGTGAAACGCAGCTGCGGGTACGGGTATGGTTCGCGGGACAGCTGCTCGGCAACCTGCGTCAGGTGGTCGTCATAAATATGGACGTCGCCGCCGGTCCAAATGAATTCACCCGGCTCCATGTCCAATTGCTGCGCCACCATCATGGTCAGCAGGGCGTAGGAGGCAACGTTGAACGGCACGCCCAGGAAGGTGTCGGCGGAACGCTGGTACAGCTGGCAGCTAAGCTTGCCGCGGCCGTCCTCGGTGGGGGCAACATAAAACTGGAAAAATGCGTGGCACGGCGGCAGCGCCATGTTTTTCAGCTCGCCCACGTTCCAGGCTGAGACAATGTGGCGGCGAGAATCCGGGTTGCTTTGCAGCGATTCCATGACTTGGGCAATCTGGTCAATGTGCTCGCCGTCCGGAGTGGGCCAGGAGCGCCACTGGACGCCATAGACAGGACCCAGCTCTCCGGCGTCGTCCGCCCATTCATTCCAAATCTTGACACCGTTCTCCTGCAGCCAGCCCACGTTCGAGTCGCCGCGCAGGAACCACAAAAGTTCCAGCGCCACGGACTTGAAATGCACGCGCTTGGTGGTGATCAGCGGGAAACTCTCGTTCAGGTCAAAGCGCAGCTGGCGGCCAAAAACGCTCCGCGTTCCGGTGCCGGTGCGGTCCGACTTCGCGGTACCGTTGGCCAGCACATCGCGCAGCATGTCCTCATAAGGGGTCAAAATAGTCACGCGCACAAGTCTACTGGGAGCCCCGCTGGTTCAGTCGCCCTTGAAGAAGTGAGATCAACGTCTTTCCATCCAGCCCGGCACGCTCGCCCACCGCCAGGAGATGGTCGACGGCGGCCATCACCTCCCCGGACGCTCCCGGATCAGTCGGTGGTCGAGCCTGACGTGACCGGGCAACAACGGTTCCCTGCCTGCGGTTGGTAGTGACAAAGCCGGTGGCTTCGAGCCCCTTGTAGGCCCGGGCCACGGTGCCCGCAGCAACGCCAAGATCGGCAGCCAAGCTGCGGACGGTGGGCAAGCGGGTGCCGGCGCGAAGTTCGCCCACGGCAATGAGCGATGCTATTTGCGTTTGCACCTGCTCGTACGGCGGGGTGGCCGTTTCCAGGTCAATGACGATTTGCGCTTCCACGGTGGGCTACTTGCTCGGACTCGTGTTGCTGGACTGGACTGGGGCGGGCGGCGCAAAATCAGCGGGCGTGTAGCCCCTGGCCGGCAAGAACAGCAGCATGAGCGACAGCGCAAAGCAGAGGGCAGCCAGGGCGCCCGGGTCGAATTGTGGTGCCAGCGGGTTTGTGCTGGTTGGCGGTCCCGCCATGGACAGCAACAGGCCCGCCAGAGCGAACCAGCAGCTCGCAACCGTTCGAGCGATGCGAAACAGGGACCTGCGGCGCAGAGTGTCGTCAAGAGCGGCCGGCACTTGGTTCAGCTCTGGTCGCGTAAGCACGAACCACATGGCCGCGGCACCCGCCAGCAGGATGAAAGCCGCCAGGAGGCTGGTCACCCAATAGATGGCAATGGGGTTGGGACTGCCGTCCCATCTGAGCGGTGTCGTTCCAGTGGCAACGGCCGAGGCATACACAAAGGCACCGGCAAGCCCCATTGCACTGAGCCCAAATGCTGCCCAGGTGTACCGTGGCAGGGCCCCGGTCAGGGTGACTGTCCGCCCGACGCCGGAATGCCGCCGAACTGAGTAGTTCCGTTTCAGGACCCCTTCCAGTGCCAAATGGGCCAACACCATGCAGGCAAGGGTTGCCGTGACGATGCCCATCGACCCCAGCCAGGGCCGTACAACCAAACCGAGTAAGACCCCGGCCGCCATGGCCGGAATCAGCACCACCACCGTGGAATCCATCAGCTTTGCAGCCGCAACGCTCTCGCGGCTGGGTTGTTCCGCTGCGGCCAGGGGCACCGACTTGAAGGGTGACACCGGATCCAGGGTCGGCGGCTTCCAAAACAACATCGTGACCAGGACGGCCATGTTGACCAGTCCCAACCAATTTGTGTAGGACAGCACATCGCTGCCCGGAACCGGCTGCACCAAGTAGTTCCCTGCAATCGCGGATAGGCCTGAAGCCACAGTGGCTGACACCCGCAGCAACCGGTTCATGCCGATGACACGCAGGGTGTTGTTCTGCTTGGGACTCAGCGCTTCAAGTGATCGTCGCGAGGCGATGAGTCGCATGACGAGCAGCGTGCCTGCAGCCAGGAGAACCAGCGCCGAGGAGAGGGCAATCGCCATGGCCCAGCCGTCCACCCGGCCAAGGGTCCAGAGTCCGACGGAGCCGGGTGCGGGACGGTCAATTGCGCCAAAGCTGCGGGCGGCGGCAACGAAGGGCATGACCGCTGCGCTCACCAGGAAAACGCCCAATACGGTCCAGCCGAGTGCCGGCTCCACATAATCGCGCACTCGTCGGAATTCCAGGCTGGCCTTACGCTTTGCGGACTTCGGCGCCGGCCACGTGGCCTGCCCGATGGTGTGGATGATAAGAACCGCTGCAACTGGGGTGAGGAGGGCTGTCCATGGGATGAGCCCCCACGGTTCCATCGATTCGGTCGACTGGCCGTAATGGGAGATGCCGGCTTGTCCTGCGGCCGAAAGGCTGCTGAATGCCCAAGCGATGACACCCGTCCACAGGGCGTGCTTGCGAATGCGCTCCAACGATGGCCCGCCGCGAGGTGTCCACACGGCAAAACGCAGCACAGAATAGAACAGCACGCACAGCAGCGCCAGTGGGACGCCCAGTGACATGACCATTTCCATGAACGTTGGCGCGAGCGGATTTGGAGCCATCATTTCCCCCATCAAGAATCTTTGTATCAAGAGTAAGGTACAAAGAAGGTGTGGGAAAGGGCGAAGCGCACTGTGACGCCGTTATTCGGATTGGCGGCGGCCGGGCTTAGTCCGCCAATAGGTCCGCATGCTGGGCGGCAACAACGTTGGGGTGTGCCCGGATCCGGTAGCGAAGGGCGTTGTCGCCGTACGTCTGAAGGATGGGGCTGTTGCCCGGGTCAACAGACAATCCGCGGGCTTTGGACTGAAATTCCGGGCTGACGGCGAGCTGGGGCATGGTCGAATCCAGTGCAGGATTGAAGAAGAACGGCAGGGAGATCCGGTCGGTGCCTCGCAGCGGGGAGATGACCCGGTGCAAGGTCGCCTTGAGGTAACCGTTCGTTGCCAGCTCAAGCATCTCGCCAATATTGACCACAAAGGTGCCAGGCACCTGCGGCGCGTCGATCCATTTGCCCTGATACTCCACCTGGAGCCCACCCTTTTCAGGTTCCACGAGTAGAAGTGTCAGCACGCCGCCGTCGCGGTGCGAGCCCACACCCTGCTTGGGCTCCGGGTCAGACTCGCCGGGGTAACGCACAATCTTGAGCACAGGGAAAGCCTGGGCCGCGAATGCTGCATCAAAGGTGTCCCCGGGTGCCCCCAGTGAGAGGGCCAGGGCCCGCAGGAGTTCCAGTGAGATGGCGCTGAGCCGCTCGGTCCATTCGGAGACGACAGCGCGCATCTCCGGCAGCCCTTCGGGCCACAGATTGGGGCCTTCCAAGCGCCAGTAGTCAGCCACCCCGGGGCCTGGGGCAACAATGTCGCGATCCACGCCGATGTCAATCTGCTCGCGCCAATCCACGCCCCCGTCGGTGAGCTCGCCACCCATGCGGGTGTAGCCGCGGAATTGGGGGCTGTGGATGTTCTCTACGGCGAGCTTTACGTCCTCGGGTAGATCAAAGAACCGGCGGGAAACCGAAAGCATGGCGTCCGTGAGTTCTTGGGGTACGCCATGGCCGGCCAGGTACAGGAACCCCACCTCATGCATGGCATCACGCAGGTCATTTCGGAACTGGGTGGCCTCCTCCGGGCCGGCGCTGAGCCGGGAGAAGTCCAATACTGGCAGTGAATCGAGTGACGGCATGCTATATATCCTTTACGGCGACGTTGGCAAGCGAAATCCCTTATTCGCTCCAATGTTACGTACCTTAGGCCGTCAATGGGGAAGAACATGTCGAATTACTACAAATTGCTCCCAGTGTGCCGCTAGTCCTCGTAAGGCTTGTGCTGCTCAAGTGCAACGATCCGGCCAGGATTTGCGACCGAAACGTGGGCCACCAGAACCTCACCGGGCGACAGGTGCGGGTCCAAGACGGGCAGCTCGTGGGCCAAATCATGGGACATGTGCCCGGCCAAGGCGGCCAGGACTGATGGTATGACGGGACGGTGGGTGCACACGGCAGCCGCACTGGATCGGGTCAACAACTTTTCAATCACCGACCTGGCCTTGCCCGGATGCCGCTTGTGGTCGGCCTCCGTCAACCACGGGACCACCTTTACCTTGGCTTTGGTTGCCTGCGCGTAAGGGGAGATGGTGGCAATGCACCTTGTCCAGCCGCTGGTGTAAACCTTGCCCGGACGCCAGGACATGAGCAGGCGTTGCAAATACAGCGCCTGCCGCTTGCCCGTTGCCGCCAGAGGGCGTTCACCCTCGGCCCGTGTCCATGCCGAACGCGGCTTGGCCTTGGCGTGACGGACTATCAGCAGCGGCCACGTTTCCAGGGTGTTAGCCCCATGGGCAGTCACCAATGCATCCAACGGCTCCACATCGGAGGGGTTGGACAGCAGCCCGCGTGCCTTGGTGGGACTGCACCAAATAACAGCGTCCACTTCCTTGCCGTCGGGGATCGGGGGCATGTCATCCACGCGGGCGGCCCAGTAGTGGACTTCCTTGTTGCCAGGTTTTACGGCATAGCGGATGGACGGCAGCGGGATGCCCAAGGTAATGGGCAGGCCCACCTCCTCAAACACTTCACGCACAGCGCATTCGGGGAGTGTTTCGCCCTTGTCCAATTTGCCCTTGGGCCAGGACCAGTCGTCATAGCGCTGCCGGTGAATGAGCAGAACTTCCAGTTTTTTCTTCTTCAGTCGCCAGCACAGCGCGCCGGCTGCATAGATGGAGACTTCAGTGCCCTCAACCGCAGGGTCTTCGATGTGTTCAGCGCTGCGCATTACCGGTGCAGGATTGAGTGCTGGCGTGAACGGCTGGCCAGCAGCCACGATTGGATATCGAGCAAGGGGTTGCCCGCGCTGTCGAGGTGGTGGCGTGTCCACTCGCCGTCGTTGTCCAGATGCCAGCTGGCAGTCCCGGAGTCCAGGTAGCGGTTCAGGAGTGAGGTGACCTCTGCAATGTCTTCCCGGTTGGAGAGCCTTACCAGCGCCTCAACTCGGCGGTCCAGGTTTCGGTGCATCATGTCAGCGGAGCCAATGTAGACCTTGGGGTCCCCGGCATTGGCAAACGTGAAGACGCGCGAGTGTTCCAGGAAGCGGCCCAGCACCGAGCGGACGGTGATGTTTTCGCTAAGTCCGGGAACGCCTGGGCGCAATGAGCAGATGCCGCGCACAATCACACCCACATCCACACCCGCCTGCGAAGCGCGGTAGAGGGAGTCGATGATGGCCTCATCCACCATGGAGTTGACCTTGATGCGCACTTGGGCGGGCAAGCCGGCCTTCTTGTTGGCGATCTCGGCGTCGATGCGTGCAATCAGGCCCGAACGCACCGAACGCGGTGCCACCAGCAGTCTGTCAAAAGTGGTTTTGGGGGCGTATCCGGAGAGCTGGTTGAAAAGCTTGGACAGATCCTCGCCCACCTGGTTGTCCGCCGTGAGCAGGCCCAGATCCTCGTAGTATCTGGCCGTGCGGGGATGGTAATTGCCTGTGCCGATGTGGCAGTAACGGCGCAATCCATCTTGTTCCTGGCGAACCACCAAGGAGAGTTTGCAGTGGGTTTTCAAGCCCACAATGCCGTACACCACGTGCACGCCAGCCTGTTCCAGCTTGCGGGCCCAGGAGATGTTGGCCTGCTCATCAAAGCGGGCCTTGATTTCCACCAAGGCCAAAACCTGCTTGCCAGCCTCGGCGGCATCCACCAGGGCATCCACAATGGGGGAGTCACCCGATGTCCTGTACAGGGTCTGCTTGATGGCGCGTACCTTGGGATCGGCGGCAGCTTGTTCAAGAAACGCCTGCACCGAGGTGGAGAAGGAATCGTAGGGGTGGTGCAACAAGATGTCACGACGGCGCATGGCCGCGAATACGTTGGCCGCCTTGGACGTCTCCGAGGCGTTCAAGTCACGGGAGGTGTGGGCTACATGCTTGGGATAGCGCAGATCCGGCCTGTCGATGCTGCCAATGATGGACAAGCCACGCAGATCCAAAGGTGCCGGCAGTGAATAAACTTCTGTCTCGTTCACATCCAGCTCGCGCACCAGCAACGCCAAGATGCTGGGGTTGATGTCGGTTGCGACTTCAAGGCGCACGGGTGGACCAAATTTGCGTCGCAGCAGTTCCTTCTCCAACGCCTGCAGGAGGTTCTCGGCGTCATCCTCTTCAACCTCAAGGTCCTCATTACGGGTCACCCTGAACGAGTGGTGCTCCACAATTTCCATGCCCGGGAACAACTGGTCCAGGTGCTCGGCAATGACCTCTTCCAGCGGGATGAAACGCGCCACACGCCCCGGCACGGTGCCAGCGCGCGGGCCGTCAACCGAGACAAGGCGCGGCAGCAGGTCCGGCACCTTGACGCGGGCAAAGAGCTCCTTGTCGCTGACCGGGTTGCGGACCACAACGGCCAAGTTCAGGGACAGGCCGGAAATGTACGGGAAGGGGTGGGCCGGATCCACTGCCAGTGGGGTGAGGATGGGGAACATCTTCTCGGCAAACATTTTGGAGAGCTGCACCTTGGACGGGTCATCAAGTTCTTCCCAATGGACCAAGTGAATGTGCTCGTAGGCCAAGGCCGGGCGGATCTGACTGGCAAAAACGTGCGCATGCCGGGCCTGTAGCTCGTGGGCGGCGTCGCTGATCTGTTCCAGGACCTCGACGGGGCTGAGCCCGGCGGGGGAGGGCACGGCCAAGCCGGTAGCAATGCGGCGCTTCAAGCCGGCCACCCGCACCATGAAGAACTCATCCAGGTTGGAGGCAAAAATGGAAAGGAAGTTAACCCGCTCCAACAGCTGCAGATCCGGATCCTCGGCAAGTTCGAGCACGCGGGAGTTGAAGGCCAACCAGCTCAGCTCCCGGTCAAGGAACCTGTCGGGGCTGATGTCGCCCTCTGGGATGAGCGTGGGCTCAAACTCCGGGATCTCGATCCTGTCCTGGGTGGCCCGTGAGGCCGGCACTTCACCCGAAAAGAACCGTTCCTGCCCGTTGGATGCCATGCTGTTCACGGGTCCCTTGTATTCGCGCTTCATCGACGAGTCCTCATAGTTGGTGATGCTTTGAAACAACAGTACAAGTTTGGGTCACAGCTGGGAAAATTTCCTGCGTGCAGGCTAGGGATGGGGTCTAGGCGGACATGGGCCCGTACATGACAGAGGAGTCCCACTTGGCGAATCCCAGCTTGCGGTACAGTGCCACAGCAGCCTCATTGTCGGCGTCTACGTAAAGCATAATGGCGCGCAAACCGGCGTTGTGCAGGTAGTCAATGCCCGCCCGGGTGAGGGTCTTGCCGAGCCCCATTCCTTGAGCGGCCGGCGTCACTCCCACCACGTAAACCTCACCCATGGCCGCCTGGCCGGAGCGTGCGGGGTGAATTTTTGTCCAGTGGAACCCCAGAATCTCATCGGCCCCATTGACGGCCAGGAAGAAACCTGCCGGATCAAACCAGTCCTCGTCCATGCGGGCCCGCAAGTCGGAGCGCGTTAGCGAGCCCTGCTCGGGGTGGTGGGCAAAGGCAGCCGCGTTGGCTGCCAGCCACGCGTCTTCGTCTTGGTTCGGCACAAATGTTCGCAAGCTCACGCCGTCGGGGGTTGGGTAGTCCGCTTGAACCGGCTCGACCGGCTGTGCGAATTGCGGCGCCTGCCTGACCAGACGCATGCGCCACAGTTCACGGATGGCCCTATACCCGTAGCTGGCGGCAAGATCGGCGGCGGCCTCATGGTCGCCGTGGGACCAGGCTTTGATGCCTTGCAACCCACGGACCTCAACCAGCTTGTCCGCCAAAATAGCGCCCACACCGTCGTTCCGGTAGGCAGGGTGCACCACCAGCTCCAGCACGCCCTCATTGCCATCGAGGACCACAATGGCAACGCCGGCCAGGTCCTCGCCCACAGTTGGGGAGGCGTCCTCGGGGGCGTAGGTAAGTAGCGTCAGGACGCTGTGCGGGCCTGCCTGGGTGGATTTGAGTTCCACCAGTGTTTGTTCCGAGAATGGCGGGTTGCCGTCGGCGTCTTCGGCCGCGTCAATCACCGTCTGGATCTCTCGGCGAATCTCAGGGCCGGGGGCTCCTGCGATTATGGTCACTGGCCAGCTGTCAGTCTTTGCGGGGCTCATAGCAACAGCCTAGTAGGCCTATGTCAGCTAGCGCGAGACTCCGCGTAAATAGTTCTCGGGCAGAGGAGTCTGGGGCGGGTGCAAGGCTGCCTGCGATGGGTGCGGGTTTGCATGCGGGCAAGGTGGTGGCATAGAGTTTGAGGGCAGCTGGACGGGGAAACCCATGCAGCTTGTTGTTTGACTGGGGGGATGCACCAGTGGGGTGTCCTCGATACGTTCGACCCGTATGTCCTCCACCAAATAGTGAAGGCCCGCAGCAATTGCTGCGGGCCTTCTGCGTTCTGCCCAACAGTTCGCAAGCGCTAAACGTCAGCCATGTCGCCGTCGGGCTGGCGTGAAACCGTGAGCCGGTACCCAACGTTGCGAACGGTGCTGATCAGGCTCTCGTTCTCGGAGCCGAGCTTGGCGCGCAGGCGCCGAACGTGAACGTCCACGGTGCGGGTGCCCCCGTAATAGTCGTAGCCCCACACCTCATTGAGCAGCTGGGCCCGGGTAAAGACCCGTCCCGGGTGTTGGGCAAGGTACTTCAGCAGTTCAAATTCCTTGTAGGTCAAATTCAATGCCGTGCCGTGCACTCGGGCTGTGTAGCTGTCTTCGTCAATAACAATCCCGGCGGCCTGGATTTCCTGATGGGTGCCATCTTCGGCACTCGCCGCGCGGGTCAACGCCAAGCGAATCCGTGCTTCAACTTCAGCCGGTCCCGCGGATTCCAAGATGACGTCGTCGGCAGCCCATGAGGCCGTCACGGCGGCCATTCCGCCTTCGGTCAACACCAGCAGCAACGGCACGCTGATTCCTGTGGCGCGTAAAAGTTGGGTCAAGGAACGGGAACCAACAAGGTCTTTTCGGGCGTCGACCATGATCAGGTCGGAGGGCTTGGCATCCAGCAGGGCCGTTGGTACGGCGGGGAGAATGTGTACGTGGTGGCTCAAAAGTTCCAGCGCAGGCAAAACATCCACGGACGAACCGTGGTTATTGGTCAGCAATAAAATCTGCGACATGTATTCCTAACAAAGTGCTGTGTATGCGCATCTTTGAGCGACGAACCACTGACGAGCCCTGCGGGGTGTGGGGCAAAAAACTAAACGCCTCCGCCACGGGGTTGTTCCACAGTGTACCGGCAGAATAGGGCAGGATTGATGTGTGAAGTCATCTACAGCCGGTCTTATTGGAATCCTTGCACTAGCTCTGCTGGTGGCCGGGCACTATTTGGGGCTTGGCTATGCAGTGGGAGTCAGCATTGGGCTGGCCGCCGTTTTTGGTTATGGCTGGCCGTACTATTTGGGGATCCCGGCCAAGAAGACACTGGGCACTGTCATCGCTCTGACCGGAGCGGTTGCCGCGCTGACGGCGGGACTCACCAGCGGCGTCGACTATCTGGTGTGGACGCCCATCTTCATCGCCGTTGGATTCGGCGCCATCATGGTGGTGCAACTGATTCGCGGCACAGGACAAAAGCACCGGCTGGAATCCACCCTGGGTTCCGGCGCTGGCGTGGTCATCACGGGGTTTACGTGCGGCTGGGTGGCCTCGTTCAGGTTCCTGGGTGAACCCGGAATGACGCTGATCGTGGCCGTCAGTGCCGCAGTGGCCCTCATGGTCGGAATGCTGCCGTGGCCGGACAGGGTGGTGGCACCGTTGGCCATTGTGCTGGCCGCTTTGGCGGGCCCCATGGCAGCGCTCATGTTCTCCGATGTGCGCATTCTTCCGGCCATTGTGCTGGGCGTTCTGGTGGCAGCAGTAGTGGCAGCTTTCCGGCGACTGCGGACACTCACCGGCCACCAGAAGCTAAGTTTCGGTTCGGTGGCTGCGGCGCTGGCGCCCGTATTGTCGATGGGTGCACTGGTGTATTTCGTAGAAAAAATGCTCTTGTCCTAGGACCGGCGCGTCACTTCGTCGATATCCCCCGTCAGGAACATTGTAGGATGGCATCATGAGCATACTTGCCTTGGAAATTTTCTTCATTTGCCTTTTGGTGTTGGCCGGCGTGGCCATGGCCTGGTTCGCGGGTCTGGTGGTGTGGCGCCTTTTCAAGGGCCAGCAGTAATTCGCCATGCCTATTGAAATTCCCTCGGACCTGACTCCGGAGCTGGTGCCACTTTCCTGGCTCCTTGGCACCTGGACTGGCGCTGGTCGTCTCGGTTCAGGCGAAGAAGACTCCGAATACTTCACCCAAACCGTCACCTTCAAGGCCAACGGCCTGCCGTATCTGAAGTACACGGCGGAGTCGTGGCTCACCGATGAGGAGGGGACTGTTTTGCGTCCCCTGTCCGTTGAGACTGGCTTTTGGCAGCTTGACAGGATATTGAACGACGCCGACGGCGGCCCTGGCCTGATTCCCGCGGACATTGTGCCCGCGTTGCGAACGGCCGACGATGTAGAAGCCTTGCGCAACGCCGATGGCGGCTTCGATATCATGGTCAACATTGTCCACCCCGGCGGCATTTCCGAGCTGTACTACGGCTCCATCAAAGGCCCCCAAATCCGGCTCTCCACCGACGCCGTTATGCGCGGTGCAGGAGCCAAGGACTACACCGCTGCCACCCGCATCTTCGGCCTGGTCAACGGCGATTTGTACTGGCGCTGGGACGTCGCCGCCAACGGCAAATCCCTCGACGCCCACGCATCAGCAGCCCTGAAAAAAGTCACGCCGTAACACTTCCGGCGCCGGACCCTGTCGGTCGAGGTCTTGTGCCGACGCTTTCGCGCGGTGGGGGCTGGTGCCCGCACCGGGCCACACACGACTTCGTCGGTGTGTCCGCGGCGGCGCCCACCACGCCGCCAGCCCCCACCGTCGCTGCGCGTCGGCACAAGAACTCGCGATGCGACGGGCGCGGAATAGGTCACCTAAAGAAGGCGTTGCACCCGTTATGAGCTATTTGAGTCCTTTGTTGAACCGATCAGGTGCCGTGCAGGCTGGCGGCCTTGATGCTGGTGTGGCCGCCCATTATGGGGATCCCAACCGTGAGCAGCGCTTGTTGGCGGGGTATCTGGGCAAGCCCGGCAGTGCTCTGGTTGACCTTTCCCACAGGGGCGTGGTGACCGTGTCCGGACCGGACCGGCTGAGCTGGCTCAACACACTGTCGTCCCAGCAACTGACAAATCTGGCACCCAATACTGGCACGGAGCTTTTGCTGCTGACGGTCCAGGGGCGCATCGAGTATGACGCCCGGGTGGTGGACGACGGTGAGACCACTTGGCTGGTGGTGGAAACCGCTGAGGCGGAACCGCTGGCGCAGTGGCTCAATTCCATGAAGTTCATGCTGCGCGTGGAAATCACTGACGTTTCCGCCAACTGGGCGGTGCTTGGCTCGGTCACCGAGGTGCCCGAGTGGGACAAACTCCTGGTCTGGGTTGATCCGTGGCCGCACCTTGCTGTGGGCGGTTACAGCTACGCCACCATTGCCGAGGACCAGCACCCCGGGCTGGAGCGCCCCTGGCGTGAATACTTGGTACCTGCCGCCGAGCTGGAGACGGCAGTGGGCCAGCGCCCCCTCGCAGGTGTGTGGGCTGCAGAGGCCCTCCGTCTGGCTGCATGGCGTCCGCGCCGTGGAGCCGAAACCGATGAGAAGTCCATTCCGCACGAACTCGATCTGATGCGCACGGCCGTTCACCTGTCCAAGGGTTGCTACAAGGGCCAGGAGACGGTGGCTCGGGTGCACAATTTGGGACACCCGCCGCGACGGCTGGTGTTCCTGCAGTTGGATGGTTCCCTGCACACGCTGCCAGCCCCCGGCAGTGAGGTGTATTTGGAGGACCGAGTAGTGGGGCGGGTTACCTCCGTGGCGCAGCACTTTGAAATGGGCCCCATTGCCCTTGCCCTCATCAAGCGGACGGTTGACCCTGATGCTGTGCTGATGGTTGACGACGACGGCGAGAAGTATCCTGCCAGCCAGGAGATCATCGTGGCCACCGACGCTGGCCAAGTGGTTGGCCGCCAAACCGGTTTCCTGCGCGCACCACGCTAAATGAGATCCAGTTCACGACTGGAAACCGTTGCCCCCAAATAGTCCACGTGGAATACTTCATGTGGACTATTTGGGCGGAAAGGTGGTGCGTGTGGCGCGGAAAACTCCGTTGACACCACTGGGCGTGGCGGCCCTGGGGCTGCTGGTGGAGCGTCCCATGCATCCTTATGAGATGTATCAGCTGCTTATGCAGCGCCACGAGGACCGGCTGGTGAAAATCCGCCGTGGCACGCTCTACCACATGGTGGGCCGCCTGGCGGCTGCCGGGCTGGTGGAGCCGACGGGCACGGACAGGGACGGCAATCGTCCGGAGCGGACCACCTATGCTGTCTGCCCTGAAGGGAAAGCAGCGCTGGAGGGCCGGATCAAGGAACTCTTGTCGACGCCCGTCAATGAGTATCCCTGTTTCCCGCAGGCGCTGGGTGAGGCACATAATCTTCCGTCCGGCGTCGTGCTTGGACTTTTGGAAACGCGCCTCACAGCACTGGAAGCTGGACTTGCCATCCTGAACGCCGACGCCGCACAGGCCACATCCCGGGGAGTGGCGGAAAAATATTGGATCGATGTGGGCTATCAACAACATCAACTGCGAGCAGAAATTCAATGGGTGGGCGGCCTGCGGGCCAACATCGCCCATGGCACCATTCCTTGGTGAGCAAGCACAGCAAAAACTTCTTTTAGATTAAGGAACACCCATGGAAATCGTGGCAAAACCGTGGCCCGCGTTATGGGCACTTGTTCTGGGTTTCTTCATGATCCTTGTCGATTCCACCATTGTCTCGGTGGCCAATCCCAAGATCATGGAAGGCTTGAACACTGACATCAACTCGGTCATCTGGGTCACCAGCGCCTACCTGCTGGCCTATGCCGTGCCGCTGCTGGTGACGGGACGACTGGGGGACAAGTACGGGCCCAAGAACCTCTACCTGGTGGGGCTGAGCGTCTTCACCCTGGCTTCGCTTTGGTGCGGCCTCTCCGGCGACATTGGCATGCTGATCTGGGCCCGCGCGGTACAGGGGCTGGGTGCGGCCATGATGACGCCGCAAACCATGGCAGTCATCACCCGCATCTTCGCCCCGGACAAGCGCGGCCCCGCCATGGGTCTTTGGGGAGCCACGGCAGGTGTTGCCATGCTGGTTGGGCCCATCCTCGGTGGCGTGCTGGTGGACGGCCTTGGCTGGGAATGGATCTTCTTTGTCAATGTTCCGGTGGGTATCGTCGCCTTTGTCATGGCATGGCGCTTGGTTCCCAAGCTGGCGACACACAACCACACGTTTGACCTGTTGGGCATCCTGCTCAGCTCCGTGGGCTTGTTCATGCTGGTGTTTGGCATCCAGGAAGGCGAAAAGTACGACTGGGGCACCATTGCCGGACCCTTCTCCGTCTGGGGCCTGATCATTGCTGGTGTGGTGGTGTTGGTGCTGTTCGTCATTTGGCAGGCTGTCACCAAGGGCGAGCCGCTGGTGCCGCTGCACCTGTTCAAGTTCCGCAACTTCTCGCTGGCCAATGTGGCCATCATGTCCATGGGCTTCAGCATCACGGCCATGAGCCTGCCGCTGTTCTTTTACTACCAGCTGGTTCGCGGCATGACGCCCACCCAGTCGGCCCTCATGATGATCCCCATGGCCTTGTTCTCCGGCATCCTCGCGCCCTTCGTTGGAAAGCTGGTGGACATCGTCAACCCGCGCTACGTGGCATTCACGGGCTTCATCCTGATGTCCGTCTCGCTGCTGTGGACGGCTGCCCTGATGAGCGCCGACACCCCCATCTGGCTGTTCCTGCTGCCCAGTGGTTTGTTGGGCATTGCCAGTTCAGGTATTTGGGCGCCGCTTTCGACCACGGCCACCCGCAACTTGGGGCCGCGCGAGGCAGGCGCAGGTGCAGGCATCTACAACACGACCCGGCAGATCGGAGCGGTCCTGGGCAGCGCGGCCATTGCCGTGCTCATCACCGCCCGGCTCAGCGCCGAATTGCCGGCAGGGTCCGCCGAAGGCGCCCAGGGGATGGGCGGTCAACTGCCCGAGGCCCTGCATGCGGGGTTCTCAACGGCCATGGCTCAGTCAACCATCCTGCCGGCGGCCGTGGTGCTGCTGGGTGCCGCCATGGCAATCTTGTTTGCCAAGCCGCGCCCCGTGGATGCTATTTACGCCGAGTTTGATCCGTCTGCAGGGAAACCTGCGTCTGCAAGCCAGCAACACTAAAGCCCATTGACGTTGCCAGGGCATGGGCGGCGGCGTTGTTGATGTCCGCCCGCCATTGCACAATGAGGCCCGCTGCCAGGGCCTCATGGGCTGCAATGCTGGTGGCCAGCCGACCCAAGCCCTGCCGGCGAAAGTCGGGCGACACCAAGGTTCCCACCTGTGCCAGCAGCCCCTGGTATTCGGAGTAGGCGCTGCAAGCCAACGGCCCGGCGTCGGGCTCCCCATGGGCCATGAGTGTGAACTTGTGGGCCCGGTGGGCGAGCCCCACGTCATTCACGTCGTCGGGCGGGCACAGAGCCTCCAGCTCTTGCGCCGCCTGGCTGGAGGTTGAAACGTGGACGGTATCTGCGGGCTGGTGCAGCGCCAGATCGTCCGCGTAGTACAGGCCCTGGGTGCCCAAGCCTCGTCCGCCGTCGTTTTTGGTCAAACGGAGCATGATCGAGTGGTCGCTGAGCTCGTCGTCGTCCAAGGATTCCGCCACGTCCAACAAATGCTGCGGGCCCGTGAGGATTGACTGATCCCACAATCTGATGAAGGTCAGGGACGGGCTCTGGACTGCGTGGGTGATGCGGCCGCTTTGGTTGCCGTTGACCAAGGAGTCCGCGGGCAGATTCAGGCCGCGCTCCCACGCCAGCCGGACAATGGGGGACGAGCTCAGATCGAATGTCATAACTTTAACCGTAACGCCCCGCAGCAAATACATGCTGTGGGGCGTTTGGCGTATCCGGGATTTTTCCGCGGCCCCGCAAGGAAATCCGGCCATGTTCAGGTCCACACCACTCTAATGACACATTTTCAAAAACTAAGTGGTGGGGCACAAATTTGTGAGTGCTTGGGCAGAAATTGGAGTGGCGGACGCCAAAAATTGAGGTGTCCACCACTCGTGTTTTGATGATCGGTGCCTCCCTAATGTTGATCCTGCGCATCACCGCGCCGACCAACATTTCTCTGGGGGAGTTGTTATGCGTTTACCCACGTCTGCCCGACGGCGGCGCGAAGGCCAGCATTTTTCGGACACATCGCGTGTTCCAGCCAAGCCCGCCATGCTGCGGATCGCCGCCGGCCTGCTGGGCCTGGCCCTGGTGGCCAGCGCAGGCGCCGGTGCCGTGGCCTCCGCTTCGGCAACTGAACTGACAGCCGCTCCCGAGACCACGGAATCGGCCCTTGTCCCGGCAAGCGAGGCCACTCCAGCTGCGGATGTCCCGGCTGCCGGCGAACAGGCGCCAGCTGCGCCGCCCGCCACGGCAAGCAGCACCCCGGCTCCTGCCGACGATCTGGCCACGGCCGCACCGCCCGCCGAGCCGACGAATGTTCCGGCACCTGTGGAGGTTCCCACAATAGTTCCGACCCCCGATTCCACTCTCCAGCCCACGAGCGCCCCGCCGGTCGCAAAGATTCTGCCTCAAGCTCAGGCACTGGCGGTAGCCGCCACGCCACTGACCTGCCAGAACGGAACCGTTTACACGATCGACAGTGATGGCACGCTGCGCCTGGTCAACACCAACACCACAGCCCAAACCACGATTGGCGACATCAGCTCAAACAACGATCTAAACGCCCTGGCACTCACCAAGGACGGCCAGTACGCCTACGCTGTGCGAGACACCGCCAGTAACAACGGCAACATGACTGTCTACCGATACACCTCCGCAACGGGCGTCACAAATTCGTTCAACGGGGTGCAGAACCTCCAAGAGGAAGATGGCACGTTCGTCATGGGTGGCATCAACCCGGCAACGGGCTTCTACTACTACGGCCGGGTCATAGACAACAGACTCGAACTCTATGGATTCAACACAACGACGAATACCAGCATCGGCTTCGTAGGGTCAATTGCCATCACGACTGATTCCGCGGGCGTGGCTCGCACCAACGGCGACCTGGTGTTCAGCTCCGAGGGCATCATGTACTTCGTGGCCAGCTCCAACACCACGGCGTCAAACTCAAATGCGTTGATGCGGGTCAGCCAGCAGCTGCCCACGACCGGCAGCAACGCCACCCTGACCGCAACGTTGGTCAGCTTCCTGAACATCAACAACCAGCAGAAGCAGTTCAATGGGATCGCCTTTGACGGCGGCTTCCTCTACCTGGATACCTCAGGCAAGGACTTCTACAAGGTAAACCCAAGTACCGGGGCCGTAATCTCCACCTCCACCCTCCAGAATGGCGCACCGGTGGACATGGCCTCTTGCCAGTACAACAACACGCTGCAGGTTCAAAAGAACATTGGCGCACGAGTTGTCAGCACTGACCAGTTCAAGCTGACAGCCTCGGTGGGCACTACTGAAATCGGCGCCTCGGGAACCACCACAGGAACCTCCACCGGCCTGCAAACCGGTCCGGGCACCTTTGCCTCCAGCGTCCCGATCAGTGGCACCACCATCACGATTGCGGAAACCGGACCGCCCGGGACCGCCCTGTCCCAGTACACCGCAAACTGGATCTGCAAGGACCAAGGCGACGTCACGGTTGCCAGCGGCACTGGGACCTCAGGCACGTTCGTTTTCCCGCAGTCAACAACCAGCGGCGTCAATGTCACCTGTGTGATCACCAACCAGCCCTTGTCGGCACAAGTCACCGTCACGAAGACCTGGGTCAACGCGGTCGCCGGTGATAAGGCGTCCTTCAGTGCCAATGGCAACGCTGCGCAGGGATCCTCTACGGCACTAACCAACGGCAATGTCATCACGACCACTTTTCCCCAGGGCACCACGGTGAATGTCGCCGAGGTGCTGGCATCGACCAACAAGGGTGCCTATATCTCAGCCCTCAGGTGCACCAACGCTGCAGGCACACTCGTGGCCACGGGAGTGCTGACAGGTTCGTTTGTTCTCGGTGCCAGCAATGTCACTTGCGCCTACACCAACACGAACGCCGCTGCCACGGTTGTGGTGGCTAAGAAGTGGATCGTAGACGGCAAAGCTTACGACAACGGGCAGCAGCCGCAGGGCATCAGCGCGAACCTGACGCTCACCGGCCCGGGCACAGCCGGTGCCAGCAACCAAGTATGGGCCACTGTACGCAGCGGCTACTTTGCCGGGAATTCCGTGAGCATCAACGAAACCACCAGCTTCGCTTCACCCATGAAGTGCACGCTCAAGTCCTCGACGCTAACGCCTGCCAACGCAACCACGACGTCGGTCGCCCTCCCCCATGTGGCCACCCTGGCTGCCGGTGCCAATAGCTACACCATTACCAATACGGTGGACTGCATAACAGAGCTGACACTGCTGAAGTTCATTGACAACCGCAACGGCGGCAGTCTGGTCCCCGGCGACTTCACCCTGACTGCAAAGCCAGCAGGTGGCACGGCCTGGAATGTTCCCGGCGCCATGGCTGTGACGGATTCCAATACTGAGTCCGTGACTGCCGGTGTGAACCACACGGTCAGCGAGTCGAGCGCCCTCAAACCCGCCTACCTGCAGCTGAGCATGCAACGTTACGCAGGCACCCTGAACGCCGACGGCAGCCTTGCCAATCCGAACGCCTGGGTCGATGCCGACCCCACAACAGTGTCCGTCGCAACAGGCCACCACGGCGTATACCGCTTCGTCAACGCCAGCGCTCCGGCGCTCACCCTCCCCTTGACCGGCGGAACCGGAACCTCGGCCTACATGCTCGCTGGCGGCGGACTGCTGCTGCTGGCAATTTTCACCACCGGCTGGATCGTATTTAGACGGATCAAGACCCACCGACCGTGACCCCATCCTTACCTCAAACCCACAACTAATCTTCTCCAAACCTCACCCTCTCCTGATAGGAAAAGCTCATGTCCACTGCAAGAACACCGCTCGCGCGGCGCATCACAGCCGGTCTCGGCATCGCCGCCCTGGCCACCGCAGCACTCTTCGGAAGCATGCTGCCGGCCAGCGCAGCCGATGCCGGGAACATCGTTCCGGATGCACCGAAGTCAATCACCATCCACAAGCACGCCCAGCCGGAAACGCTGGGGACGGCACCGAATGGACTCGAGCTCGTCACTCCTCCGCCGAATCCACTGAACGGGGTCACCTTCCAGATCCAGAAGGTCAATAGCAGCTTCGTTGACTTGTCCACCAACGCAGGATGGGCCAAGACGGTTGGCTTGACGCCGGCGGGCGTTGCCGGTCAGCTCGGTGCGGCAACAACAGGCGTGACCGACGCTAACGGCCTCCTCACCTTTGCAGGTCTCGACCAAGCCGTCTATCTCGTCACCGAGACACTTCCGGGCGCCAACAACATCGCCTTTGCCGCTCAGCCCTTCTTGGTGACGCTGCCGCTGCCGAACAACACGGACAACACCTGGATCTATGGCGTTCACGTCTACCCGAAGAACTCCCTGGCTTCGGTGACAAAAGCGGTTGACGATTCAGCGGCCAAAGGACTCGGATCCGACGTCAAGTGGAACATTGCCGCCAAAGTGCCCAACGCATCCCAGGGCAATGTGCTGACGAGCTTCGCCATCTCCGATACGCTCGATTCCCGCCTGACATACAAGAGCTCCGCCGTGACCTTGTCATCTGGCACGGTGGTAACCGCACCGGCCGACTATACGATCGACACCACTGCGGTTCCCGGCACCGTGACCTTCAATTTCACTGCCGCAGGCCTGCTCAAACTCGCTCCGGGCGCCACTGTCAATGTTGGCCTGATCACCACTGTCACCTCACTTGGCAACACCTCAGGCATCATCACAAACGACGCATCTGTCTTCATCAACGGCAGCAAGACCACATCAACCAAAGTGCAGACCAACTGGGGCAATGTGATCATCAGCAAGGTTGCCGCTGGCACGGCGACGAAGTTCCTGCAGGGCGCAGAGTTCAAGGTCTACGCGAGTGAAGCAGACGCTAAGAACGACAACAACCCCATCTCCGTCTCCGGCAGCACCGTCTTCCCCTCGGACGCCAACGGCCGCGTCAACATCGCCGGCCTGCGGGTGAATCTGAATGGTGCGGGTGCGCCCATCACCTACTGGTTGGTTGAGACCAAGGCACCTGCCGGCTACACTATTGCCGCCGACGTGAGCAAGGAAACCCCGAAGTCGTTCATCGTCAACACCGAAATCACGACCACCGTTGACATCATCGTTGCCAACCCGCAGACCAAGCCGTTCACGCTCCCGCTCACGGGTGGCCCCGGCACCGTGGCCTTCATGATCGTCGGCCTCGGACTGTTGTCCATCGCCGGTGGCGTTGCCCTCCGCAAGCGCAGCACCCGCCGCGTCTCGCAGGTCTAATCAACACCCGTTGTGCCCTGGCGGGAGACGTGCTCACGTCTCCCGCCAGGGTCCTTGATTGAGGAGTCCTCCTGCACATGGGACGAGATGACACGCTGACGCAGCTGGCACAGGCCGGTGCGGCGCCAGGCCAGCGGGGCAAGGTCCCGGGCTCGGTGGTATTCATTGCCGTACTGATCTTTGTTGGCGTAAGCGTTCTTCTCTACCCGACCACGGCAAGTTGGTTCTCCACGCTGCAGCAGTCACGGGATTTGAATACCTACGGCAGCAGCGTGGAGATCCTTGGCCCGGAAGGCCGCAACGAGGCCCTTGACGCGGCACGGGAGTACAACAAGACGTTGACGGGCGGGGCTTTGCTTGATCCGTTCAACAACAACCCCGCGGGCGGACAGACCGGGGCTGGCGCCGAATATCGAAAGCAGCTGGCGCTCAGCTCGGACGGGCTAATGGCACGTTTGCAGATCCCCTCCATTAAGGCGGACCTGCCGGTACTGCACGGAACTAGTGACTCGGTGCTGAGGCGGGGAGTGGGGCACCTGTTCGGAACTGCGCTGCCGGTGGGCGGTGCGGGAACCCACGCCGTTTTGACCGGGCACTCGGGACTTCCGGAGTCCACCATCTTCACAGATCTTGAAGAGGTCAAGGTGGGTGAACAGATTTCACTGGAAGTCTACGGCGAAGTGCTGACCTACCGCGTCTCCAGCATTGAAACCATTTTGCCGACCGAGACGCAGTCCCTCAGGCCGGTGCCGGGTGAGGATCTCCTGTCTCTGATCACCTGCACCCCCATCGGCATCAACACCCACCGTCTGGTTGTTACAGGGGAGCGCATCCCCACCGTGTCCGCTGACGCTGCGCCAGGTGGGCGGTCGATCGACGCCGGCTTCCCTTGGTGGGCCGTTGGCATGGGAACGGCAGCCCTCGGCTCAATCAGTATTTTGTTGGTGGCCGCGCGCCGTGGCCGCCCCCACAAAGAATCCTGGGACGTCCCCCCGGCGTCCTAGGTCAGTCCGGCCGTTGCACCCCCAGGCGACGGCATGGACAGCATCACCAGAGGGGGCCCTCGATTCCCCCAGACGAGGGTCCCCTTTGGTTTGAGTGCCCAAGCAAAAAGCGCCCCGCAGCAATAAATGCTGCGGGGCGCTTTATTTACTGTCAGCCGAACAAGATGGAGGCCTCGTCGTAGCGGTGCTGCGGAACTGTCTTGAGGTTGCCCAGGGCGGCCTCGAAGGGAACATGCTCAATCTCGGTTCCCTTGAGTGAGACCATGGTGCCCCAGCGTTCTTCCACCACGGAGTCAACCGCTGCCATGCCCAATCGTGTGGCTAGCACACGGTCAAAGCTGGAGGGAACGCCGCCGCGTTGGATGTGGCCCAGCGTGGTGGCGCGGGTTTCGATGCCTGTGCGGGCTTCAATCTCCGGGGCCAGCTGGTCGGCAATGCCGCCCAGTCGCGGGCGGCCGAACGCGTCCAGTCCGCGCTGGGAGTGCGGGGAATCCTTGTGGTCGGGGACAAAACCCTCAGCCACAACCACCAAGGGGGCGCGGCCGCGGTCGTGGGCTTCCTGAACCCACTCAACGATCTGGTCCATGCTGGTTTTTTGTTCCGGGATCAAGACGGCGTGTGCGCCTGTTGCCATGCCGGCGTGCAGGGCAATCCAGCCAACATGGCGACCCATGACTTCGGCAATCATGCACCGGTGGTGTGATTCGCCTGTGGTGCGCAAACGGTCAATGGCTTCTGTGGCGATCTGCACGGCAGTGTCAAAACCGAAGGTGTAGTCCGTTGCGTCAAGGTCGTTGTCCACCGTCTTGGGCACGCCAACAATTTTCAGTCCGGCATCCGTCAGGCGGCGGGCCGCGGCCAGGGTGCCTTCGCCGCCAATCGCAATCATGGCGTCGATGCCCAGGCGGTCCATGTGCGCCTTGATAACCTCAGGGCCGCCATTGCCCTCAAACGGGTTGGTGCGGGAGGTCCCCAAAATGGTGCCACCCTGCTTGGAAATTCCGCGCACCATTTGGCGTGGAAGATCCATGATGTCGCCTTCAACCACGCCTCGCCAGCCGTCACGGAAGCCCACAAATTCGTGGCCGTGAACCTTGATGCCCTTGAGGACGATTCCGCGGATCACTGCATTCAATCCAGGGCAGTCTCCGCCGCTGGTGAGAATTCCAATCTTCATGAGTATTTAGGTCCTTCGAGGGGATGGAGTCAATGTGGTTTGAGCGCATCATTGAGCTCCTCTGTAGACCATTCTAGACGTTCATGTGATCTCGGCAACTCGCAGCCGCATCCGTGGACAGTTCGCTATTGGACTTTTCTGCGCAGTAGGTTGATGGCCCCGCCGGCCACCATGGCCACCCCTGCCCCGAACAGGAGCCAGGTGGCGGTCTGTCCGGCGTCTAGGGAAAGCCCGGCCTGCCGGGTGAGGATGATGAGAATACCCAGGGCCACCACGACGGCGCCCCAGACTATTGTGCCCACCCGGACTGTGCCTGCCCTGGTTGTGCCCTCCTTGGCAGGGTGGCTCCCCGGCTCGGGATGCTTGACGACGTCGGGGATCTCCAGGGGTTCTGTGGGATTAGACATGAGTGGCTCCGTTGCAGTGGTGGGTGTTGAGTCTGGGGTTGGCGGGACGGTCATCACTGGCCTGCCACGGGAACCACAGTGATGTCACTGGCCGCCCCCTGCAAGGTGATGATCAGCCCGTATCCCTTGGCGTCGGGGTTGAGGTCAGTGGTGGACTCTTCGGCAATGGCGCCACCGTTGTTTTGCCCGTCAATAGTCAGCGAGGCGGCAGCGAGTTGGCTTTCAATGCGGACAGGAATGCTGGTGGGCACTTCGAGGATCACTGTGGAGGCAGCCAATTCAAGCGGGACTCTCACATCGGAGGTGAGGGTGGTGCCGTCGTCGAACTTGGTCAGGTCAAGGGTGGCGTTGCCCAGCACCAGCGACCGGCCGGCTTCGGCGGAGCTGACGGTGGCCGGCGCCCAGTTCATCTCCTGCAGGGGTGTGAACTGTCCGTTGTGCAGGGGCAGGCTGAATAGGCTCCCTGCCACCAAGGCAATGATCGCAAAGGCGCCCACGCCGCCGGCTGCCCGGCCCGTGAGACCGGCCACAATGATGGCCACGCCAGCGGTGATGCCGGCAGCCGCAGCCGCCGTGGCCATCTGGTAGCCGTTGAGGTCAATGACGGACGTGGCGTCCAAAATCAGGACCGCAGCACCCACCATGATGGCCAGGCCCAACGCGAGCAGGCTTGCTGCGGCACTCAGGCGTTGTGTCAGTTTGACCGGCTTGTGGGGTTTCGGGGGAGCCGGGATGAATTGCTGCGTGGGCAGGAAAGGGGCTTGCTGCCCCGCGTAAGCAGGCGCTGGAGCGTTGGGGCCGGCCTGGTAGGGTGCCGCGTACTGCTGCGGCCCGCCATAGGGCGGCGCTCCGAAGGGCTGCGTGAGCTGCTCATTCACACCACCGTGGACAGGCTGGGGCCCTTTGTCCTTGCCGCGGTTAATTGCCCAGTAGATGATCCCAGCCACTGCTGCAATCCAGAACAGCGGCCACGGGAACCAACCGTCATGGTCGCCCCAGACCAGGCCTTGCCCCGGGCCAACCAGGCCCAGGAACGTCACAATGGAGGCTCCGGTCATCCCTGTTGACCAGCGGCCGCGGGCCACTTCTTCAACGTGGATGCGGCCATCGGGTTCGGGCAAAAGCGCCCATGCAACGCCGTAGGCCAACAGTCCCACCCCAAAGAAGAGAGTGAGAACCACAGCAAGGCCGCGAACTATGACAGGGTCAATGCCCCATCTCGTGGCCAAGCCGCTGCACACGCCGCCTACCCAACGATTGGGGCCACGCTGTACGCCCAAACCACGAAGCCAGTGAAAAAACCTGGCGGATTCGGGCTGGGGGGCGGGGGCAGCTTGTGCGAAGGTTTCCGGGGCCGGCGTTGGGCCCGCGGCTGGATCTGGGGTGTCCTGAATGTTGTTCATAGTTCCATGGTGGTCCTTGGAACGGCTGCTGAACATCGGGGGTGACCCTGAAAGAACCCTGATGCACCCCCGAGAACCCCCACGGCTTAGCCCTTGCCGTGTTTGGATGGAACCATGAGCGCAAAGATGTACCGTTCCCAAGCGCGGGTTATCGCCGGGGTTGCGGGAGGATTGGCCGAACACCTTGGCATCAAGGTGTGGCTGGTGCGTGCCATCCTGGTCGGCGCCAGCTTCTTCTATGGGGCGGGGCTGGTCTTCTATGCCTGGCTGTGGCTGTTGGTTCCCCTGGCCGGTGAGGACAAGGTCAGTGGCGGAAAGCTGCTGGATACCGACGGAAATCCGCGGCTGAAACTCTTCCGGCCGGCACCGGGAGCCCCGGCCGTTTCTGTGCCGGCCGTGCCGCGGCCCAAACTGTCCCTGGGCTTCAAGGAAGTGCTCATTGGTGGCGGCCTGCTCATTGCTGCGGTGGTCCTGATGAGCCAGCAGCTGGGCCTGAACCTGAATTTAGGCACCCTGATTCCATTGTTTGCCATAGCCATCGGCGCCGTGCTGGCGTGGATGCAATTGGACAATACCCGCCGGGTTGGGCTGCTCAGCGCAGCCAAAATGGATACGCCCAGTGCATTGTGGCGGCTGGGTGGCGGAATTGCCTTGGTCATTGTTGGGGTCATCGTGATTGTCACCGGATCGGGTTCGTGGACGCTGGTGTGGGCCTCAGTGGTTGCTTCTCTGGCGGTGCTGGCAGGTGTGGGACTTGTTCTGGCCCCCTGGGGGCTGAAGTTTTGGCGGGATTTCCAAGGCGAACGTGCGGGGCGCATTCGAGAAATGGAACGGGCGGAAATCGCCGCCCACCTGCACGACTCAGTGCTGCAAACACTTGCCCTCATCCAAAAGAGCGCCAACTCCCCATCCGATGTGACGCGGTTGGCGCGTGCGCAGGAACGTGAATTGCGTGAATGGATTTATCAGGATGGTACGCACAGCACAGGTGCCCTGGTGGAGCGGGTCAAGGCAGTGTGTGCCGAGGTGGAAGACCTGTACGGCCAGGCCGTCGAGGTTGTCACCGTGGGCGATGCCGAACTCACCGAACGCAGCCATGCGCTGGTCCAAGCCGTGCGTGAGGCAGTCCTGAACGGGGCCCGACACGGTGCCACCACCGTCTCCGTCTATGTGGAAGCAGGGCCTGCGGGAGTTGACGTCTTTGTCAAGGACCGCGGTCCGGGCTTTGATGTCAGCGCCGTGCCGGCGGACAGGCTGGGAGTGCGGGAGTCCGTCGTCGGACGCATGCAGCGCAACGGCGGGAGCGCTGAGATCATTAGTTCAGCGGACGGCACGGAAGTCCGCCTGCACCTGCCCAGTGAAACGACAGCCACCGAGGAAACAAAATGACAATGCCGCCAACGCCCATCCGGGTTGTGATTGTGGATGATCACGCCATTTTCCGTTCCGGGCTCAAGGCTGATCTGGCCCAGGACATTCTGGTCCTGGCAGAAGCCGCCACTGTTGAGGACGCCATTGCCGCAGTCAACGCCACCTTGCCCGATGTGGTCCTGCTCGATGTTCATCTGCCGGGCGGGCGCGGTCAGGGCGGGCGGGAAGTCATTGCCGGGTGCACGGCGCAGTTGGCCACCACGAAGTTCCTGGCCCTGAGTGTTTCCGACTCGGCCGAGGACGTGGTTTCAGTCATCAGGGCCGGCGCCCGAGGTTATGTTACGAAGTCAATTTCCGGAGCAGAGATCTCCGACGCCGTGCGGCGGGTGGCGGGCGGGGACGCGGTCTTTTCGCCCCGGCTGGCAGGATTTGTGCTGGATGCCTTCGGCACGGCGGAAGTTGCCGTGGAGGACGAGCTGGACAAGCTCTCGGCACGCGAGCTTGAAGTCATGCGCCTGATTGCTCGCGGCTACTCCTACAAGGAGGTGGCCAAAGCGCTGTTCATCTCGATCAAGACAGTGGAAACCCACGTCTCAGCGGTGCTGCGCAAGCTGCAGCTGTCCTCGCGTCACGAGCTGACCCGCTGGGCCGCCGACCGCCGCCTGCTTTAAAGGGATCCATGAACTTATGCGCTGGACCCAGGTCGAGTTCTGCGCATCAGTTCATTCGACTGAACTTATGCGCTGAACCCAGGTCGAGTTCTGCGCATAAACACTTATGCGCACAACTCGAGCCGAGTTGTGCGCACAAGTTCAGGACTTGCTTGGGTTATTTCGCGGAGCCCAGGAATTCCTGCAGGCGGGCCACACCCACGGCCAGGTCGTCATCGCCCAGTGCGTACGACAAGCGGAGGTAGCCGCTGGGGCCAAAGGCCTCGCCGGGAACAACGGCAACTTCAGCCTTGTCCAAGATCAGGGCAGCCAGTTCGGCGGACGTTGCCGGGCGGATGCCAGCTATTTCGCGGCCCAGCAGGCCTCGCACATCCGCATAGGCGTAGAACGCGCCGTGCGGGGTGGGGCACTCCACGCCGTCGATCGCGTTCAAGGCGGAAACCATTGCCTTGCGACGGCGGTCAAAGGCCACCTTCATCTCATCCACGGCAGTCAACGGGCCGGCAACCGCGGCAAGGGCTGCCATCTGGGACACATTGGCCACATTGGAGGTGGCGTGGGACTGCATGTTGGTGGCGGCCTTGGTGACATCCAGTGGTGCGATCATCCAGCCAACACGCCAACCCGTCATGGCGTAGGTCTTGGCTACGCCGTTGAGGATGACCACGCGGTCGCCCAGCTCGGGGGCTGCCGTGGCGATCGAGGTGAAGGGAACGCCGTCGTAGGTGAGGTGCTCATAGATTTCATCGGTGATAACCCACAGACCCTTGGATGCCGCCCAGAGACCAATTTCGCGAGTTTGCTCGGGCGAGTAAACCGCGCCTGTGGGGTTGGACGGCGACACGAAGAGCAAAACCTTGGTGCGGGGCGTCAGTGCGGCTTCCAGCTGCTCAACCGTCACCATGTAGCCCTGTTCGGGACCGGCAAAAACCTCGACGGGAACGCCGCCGGCCAGGCGAATCGCTTCGGGGTAGGTGGTCCAGTAAGGGGCCGGGAGGATGACTTCATCTCCTGGATCCAAGAGTGTTGCGAAGGATTCGTAGACGGCTTGCTTGCCGCCGTTGGTCACAAGCACCTGGGCCGGATCCACGGCGTAACCGGAATCGCGCAGGGTCTTCTCTGCAATGGCGCTGCGCAATTCCGGCAGTCCGGCAGCAGGGGAGTACCTGTGGTACTTGGGCTGGCGGGCGGCAGCAACGGCTGCCTCAACAATGTAGTCAGGTGTGGGGAAGTCGGGCTCGCCGGCGCCAAACCCAATGACGGGGCGGCCGGCGGCCTTCAGTGCCTTGGCTTTGGCGTCCACTGCCAGTGTGGCGGATTCGGCAATAGCGGCGATCCGTGCGGAAACACGGCGCCCGGAGGCGTGGTCAGCTGTCAAGTCGGCAGACATCATGATTCTTTCTTCGGTGGGAGACCCAAAATACTTTCATCGTCAGTGTCTACTTTAGGGGCATTGGGCGCCCGGTTCGACGAATGAGCCTAAGAATGCGTAGAATGGGTAACCGGTGTTGAACTTCCATGATGGTTCACGCCTTGAGGCCGGTTTGGAAAGACCGCTTCAACGCTGTAAGTTATTCATGGCAATTAGCAAGGAATGGATGTTTGCCCGCGGGTGCCCACAGGGACCTTAGGGACAAATTTCAAAGGGTAGTGGCGCAATTGGTAGCGCAGCGGTCTCCAAAACCGCAGGTTGCAGGTTCGAGTCCTGTCTGCCCTGCGCATAGTCGTAGCGGTTTTTTACACTGTTATACGTGTAAGAAACTCTCGTCTGAGCGAATGTTTGCACATCACACGGTCCGGATCACCGGGCCAGCGTGTATTCCAACTAATGATGAGTGAGGCACTGGTGACCGAAACTGCGGCAAGCAGCTCCAAGGGCCCTGTGAAGAAGGCTGCAAAGCCCGGCAAGCCCGGCCTCTTTAGCCGGATTGCTCTCTTCCTTCGCCAGGTAATTGGTGAGCTGAAGAAGGTTGTCACCCCCACTCGCAAAGAGTTGATCAACTACACCGCAGTGGTGCTGGTATTCGTTGTCATCGTGATGGCTATTGTTACTGTCTTGGATCTGGGTTTCGGTCAAGCCGTCCTGTGGGTCTTTGGTGGAAACGTAAACATCGAGCAGTAAGAAGCTCAACTTGGCCGACCCCGCCGAATAATTTGGCACGGGGTCGGTTTGAGCCATTTAAGAAACGCACAAGGAAAGCAGGAAATTCGTGTCTGAGCTGGAGCCCAAGGCTACATACAGTGAGCAGGACCAGGACACTGTGGTTGCTGATGCTGCCATCAATGCCGACCTTGATGCCGTTGATGATGCAGCTGATGCGCAAACTGAAGCAGCTGTTGTAGACGCCGACGTTACCGAAGAGCCGGCAGAAGATGCCGAGCCCGAAGTTGACCCGGCCGAAGAATTCAAGGCCAAGCTGCGCCGCCAAGAGGGTGACTGGTACGTCATCCACTCCTACGCTGGTTACGAAAACCGCGTCAAGGTCAATCTTGAGTCCCGCAGCCTGTCGCTGAACATGGAAGATTACATCTTCGAAGTTCAGGTCCCCATGGAAGAAGTCGTGGAGATCAAGAACGCAACGCGCAAGGTTGTCAACCGCGTTCGCATTCCCGGATACGTTTTGGTCCGCATGGATCTGACGGATGCTTCCTGGGGTGTTGTACGCCACACCCCGGGTGTCACAGGCTTCGTGGGCAACGCCCACAACCCTGTCCCGTTGCGCCTGGATGAGGTCTTCTCCATGCTTGCCCCGATCTTCGAGGAGCAGCAGGCTGAAGAGTCCGGCGTACCGTTGCGCCACAATCCCGTTGACGCCGAGATCGACTTTGAAGTTGGCGAAGCAGTCATCGTCAAGGACGGTCCGTTCGAAGGCCTGTCGGCGTCGATCTCCGAGATCAAGCCCGAATCACAGCACTTGGTGGTTTTGGTTTCCATCTTCGAGCGCGAAACCCCCGTCACGCTTGCATTCAACCAGGTCACCAAGATCTAGTTGTCCACAATTTTCGTTTCGCAGGTTCATAGCTTTGTTCCTGTGAAACGTTCGGCCGGACGCCATTCGGCCACCCACCTTGGACGCGCTCCGTCGTCCTAGGAAAGATATTGAGAGAAGGACCCTACATTGGCTCCCAAGAAAAAGGTCACCGGCCTTATCAAGCTGCAGATCCAGGCAGGCGCCGCTAACCCGGCACCGCCCATCGGTCCGGCACTTGGTCAGCACGGCGTCAACATCATGGAATTCTGCAAGGCGTACAACGCTGCAACGGAATCCCAGCGCGGAAACGTTATCCCGGTTGAAATCACGGTTTACGAAGACCGTTCATTCACCTTCATCACCAAGACCCCTCCGGCTGCCGAGCTCATCAAGAAGGCTGCAGGCATTGCTAAGGGTTCAGGTACACCTCACACAGTCAAGGTTGCTCAGCTGACCAAGGCTCAGGTTACCGAGATTGCAACCCAGAAGATGGTCGACCTCAACGCCACCAGCATTGAAGGCGCCGAGAAGATCATCGCCGGTACCGCCCGTTCCATGGGTGTCACCGTCGAAGCATAAGTCTTCCCAGACTTTCGCTTTACGCCCATTTGGGCACCAATAAACATTAAGAACGACGCCGTACAACTCACCTTTGGTGGGCTGGCGACGTACGTAGTGGCAGGGCCCGCGCGGTCCTAACGACCACAACTGCACAAGGAGAAACGCAGCATGGCAAAGCGCAGTAAAGCATATGAGGCAGCCGTAGCCAAGATCGATGCAGACAATGTCTACGCACCGTTCGACGCTATCAAGCTCGCCAAGGACACCAACCCGTCCAAGTTCGACGCTACCGTTGAGGTTGCCTTCCGCTTGGGTGTAGACCCTCGCAAGGCTGACCAGATGATCCGTGGCACGGTTAACCTGCCCCACGGTACCGGTAAGACTGCTCGCGTCCTGGTTTTCGCAACCGGTGAGCGTGCCGAGGCTGCTATCGCAGCCGGCGCCGAATTTGTTGGCACCGACGACCTGATCGAAAAGATCCAGGGCGGCTGGACCGACTTCGACGCAGCCGTTGCTACACCTGACCTCATGGGTAAGGTTGGCCGTTTGGGTAAGGTTCTTGGTCCTCGTAACCTCATGCCGAACCCGAAGACCGGTACGGTAACGAACGATGTTGCCAAGGCTGTTAACGACATCAAGGGTGGAAAGATCGACTTCCGCGTCGACAAGCACTCCAACCTTCACTTCATCATTGGCAAGGTTTCCTTCGACGCCGTCAAGCTGGCTGAGAACTACGCAGCTGCTCTGGAAGAGGTGCTTCGCTTGAAGCCGTCCGCTTCCAAGGGCCGTTACGTGCAGAAGGCCACCGTCTCCACGACGTTCGGCCCGGGCATTCCGGTAGATCCTCAGGCAACCAAGGTTGTCATTGAGGCGTAAGTCTTAGATTTTCACAAGAAAGGGCCGGTGTAGCGTAGAGCTACACCGGCCCTTTCTTTGTAAGCTGTGATGATGAGGGTTTACCCGCATCAACGGGTCTGCAGCCCAAGAGGAGCAAACGCATGGTTCTGAGCATTCGCGCGGCGGTGGCGGCTGATGCGCCGGAACTGGCTGTCTTGGCCGCGGTTACGTTTCCGTTGGCCTGCCCTCCCGGCAGCCCGTTGGACGAGATAGACACGTTCGTGGCTCAGAACCTCAGCGTTCAAGCATTCAGCCAGTACCTGGCCGACCCGCTTCGGAAGTTGTTCGTGGCACAGGGGACTTCAAGGAGCGGTGAACAACGCCTGCTGGCCTACACCATGCTGGTGGACTCCCCGCCGTCGGACTCCGACGTTGCGGCAGTGGTGGCCGCGCAAAATTCGACGGAACTGAGCAAGTGCTACGCTCACCCTGACACCCACGGGAGCGGCCTCAGCGCCAAGATCATGGCGGCCAGCCTTGATTGGGCGCAGCAGCTGGGCAGGAGCCAGGTCTGGCTGGGTGTCAACCAGGAGAATCTGCGCGCGCAGGGCTTTTACACAAAACACGGTTTCACCATTGCTGGGTCCAAGCGCTTTTGGCTCGGGAACAGGGTCGAGCATGACTACGTCATGGTGCGCCCAACAGGCCAGACAACGACGGGGTAGATCCAGCATGACAGAGATAACTATCGAGCAGCTGCGTGTGCCTGACACTCTCGACGGCGATTCGGCGGCCGAGTTCCTGCAAGCGGTGGAAGTGTCCCGCAAGGTGCGTGTCAACACCTGGGGCAACGATGAGCTGGCCTACACCGCCGAGGAGCTTTTCCAGCTGTGCCATGACCCCTATGAGTGGTACGTGGTGTTGGTGGTGCGCCTGGACGGTGCCATTGTGGGCCGCGCTGGCATTGCCCTTCCGCTGGATGACAACACCGATCTGGCGCACGTGACCTTGGATGTGCTTCCCGCGGCCGAGGGTCGCGGTCTGGGCCGCAAGTTGCTCGAGGCCGCTGAGCTCTTTGTTAGGGGTGAGAATCGGCGGATTGTTGTGGTGGAAACTAACCATCCCGCAGCCGATCTGCGTGTGGAAGCACCCGAGCACGTGGCGGCCACCCGCGACGGCAGTCTCATGCCCCTGAGTAGCCGCGAAGCCCTGTTTGCCCACAACGCCGGCTACGTCTTGGAACAGGTGGAACAATTCGGTGCCTGTGCGCTTCCGCTGCCCCCGGCTCTCGGCGGCCGCTTGAAGGATCGCGCAATCGCCGCGCACAGTTCGGCTTACGCTGTGCACCGGTGGATGGACACCTGCCCGGAGAAGTGGGCTCAGGACATTGTGCGTCTGGAACAAAGTATCAGTGACGACGACGGCGCCCCGGAGGCGTGGGATGTGGCGAAACTGCGTGAGGCGGAGGAACTCTCCGCCTTGACGGGGCGCCATACGCTGGTGAGCGCTGCAGAGTGCTTGGAAACCGGCGCCTTGGTGGCCTTCACTTCGATTTCTGTGCTGAAACACCGCGACGACGTGGCCTTCCAGGATGACACTGTGGTGGATAGCCAGCACCGCGGCAAGGACGTTGGCTTGCACATCAAAGTGGAGAACATGGAACAGCTCACGCGCGAATTCCCTCAGGTCAAGACCCTCTACACCTGGAATTCTCCGGACAACACCTACATGCTCTCAGTCAACGCCCAGCTGGGATTTGTCAGCGCAGGTGTTACGGGGCAGTGGCGTAAGGACTTTAACGCCATCGACTAGCGCTGATTCGCACTGGTGGCCAACAGGTGTGTGGCCGTCCACACGTACCGCCGATTTGGACTCCATACGGAGCATCCTGTAGTCTTTTAAGACCAAAGACCGTCGGTCGATGATAATCACCCCCAGCCATCAGGTGCACCATGCGCCTGTTTGAGTTGGGCTCGGGCAGATTAGCATCCGAAAAGTCCTTCAAGAGGGCGACCAGCGCAGGTGCACAAAGCTTATTTGCAGTGTTGAACGTGGGTGAAAACCTATTGATCCGCTGCAAACCAACGCCCCGTACATCTGTGCGGGGCGTTTTCTTTTTGCCGCCAACCTGCTTGCAGGCTACCGGCAAGGACACGTAAAGGCCGGCATTAATTCCCGGAAGGAGTGTTATGGCAACGCCAACAAAGGTGGCCGCAGTTGCTGAAATCACACAGGATTTCAACGAATCGACTGCAGCAGTCCTAACCGAATACCGTGGGCTCACCGTTGCTCAGCTCAAGGAGCTGCGCGTTTCTCTCGGCCAGGACACCAAGTTCGCGGTCGTAAAGAACACCCTGACTGCCATTGCGGCCAAGGAAGCTGGTGTTGACGCTTTCGAGGGTCAGCTGTCAGGTCCTACCGCTATTGCTTTCATCAAGGGTGACGCTGTTGCAGCAGCAAAGAGCCTGACGGATTTTGCAAAAGCCAACAAGCAGCTGGTCATCAAGACCGGTGTCTTCGAAGGCAAGGCTCTGAACGCTTCCGAGGTTGCCGCACTGGCCGCCCTGGAATCACGCGAGCTGCAGCTGGCCAAGGTTGCCGGCATCCTCAAGGCTCCGATGGCAGCCGCTGCACGCACGCTCGAAGCATTGCGCTTGAAGCTTGCCGAAGGCGCTCCCGCCGAAGAGGCTCCGGCCGCTGAAGAAGCTCCCGTAGCTGACGAAGCACCGGTTGCTGAAGAGGCTCCCGCCGCAGAAGCTGAGACCACCGAGGCCTAAAGCCTCATGGGATTCGTCCCTCAAGTTTGTCCCTAATTCCATGAGGACTTAGGTTTTTAGATTCGCCCTTACCGGGCAAGAACACAGAAGGAGCGCCACCCATGGCTAAGCTCACCAACGACGAGCTCATTGAAGCTTTCAAGGAACTGACCATCATCGAGCTCTCCGAGTTCGTTAAGCAGTTCGAAGAGACCTTCGAAGTTACCGCTGCTGCTGTTGCAGTTGCTGGCCCGGCCGGTGCCGCAGCTGAAGAAGCTGAAGAGCAGACCGAATTCGACGTAATCCTCGAAGCCGCTGGCGACAAGAAGATTGCTGTTATCAAGGAAGTTCGCGCACTGACCTCCTTGGGTCTGAAGGAAGCCAAGGAGGTCGTTGACTCGGCTCCCAAGGCTGTTCTCGAAGGCGCCACCAAGGAAGCTGCAGAGAAGGCCAAGGAAGCTCTCGAAGCTGCCGGCGCCACGGTTACCGTCAAGTAATCACCTCGCACTTCTTAAAGTTGCCCCACACCGTTTGGTGTGGGGCTTCTTTGCGTCCGGGGCAACTACCTACAAGCGGACAAAGTACGTTTATGCGGCAGACGGTTACTCGGGCACGGAAATGTCGGCCACTGTGGCTTCGAACGCTGCGATCAGGGCATCTGCTTCCACGAACATGCTGTAGCCGTGCTCGCCCGCGCCCATGGCAACGCGGCGCCCACGGACTCCAACATCGACGAACACGGGCCACGGCGTGGTGCTGCCCAGGGGAGTGATGGTGCCACGTTCGTAGCCGGTGGCAGCCAATGCCACTTCGGCGTGCGGCATCTGGAGCTTGTTGACCCCCACCGCGGCGCGCAGCTTGGGCCAGGAGATGGCCCGGCCGCCCGGAACAAGGGCAAAGAGGAAGGTTCCGTCGCTGCGTTTGACCACCAGCGACTTCACAATGTCGCCGGGCTCAATGCCCAGGAGCGCTGCGGCTTCTGTGAGTGAGTTTGCCGCAGGCCTGGCAAAAATCTCCACCTCAAGCCCGCGCTCCGCGGCATCCGCAGCCACGCGCGCATGGCCCGAGGCAGGGGCGTCCCCGGCGCTCACTCGGCGTCCCGGAACAACAGCAGCGCTTCACCCTGACCGCCGCCGCCGCACAGCGAAACCGCCGCCTTGCCTGATCCGCGCCGGCTTAGTTCCAGGGCGGCATGCAAGGCAAGCCGGGAACCTGAAGCGCCAATGGGGTGGCCCAGGGCGATGGCGCCGCCATGAATATTGCACTTTTCCAGCGGGATTCCAAGATCATGCAGCGACTGGACGGCCACCGAACCGAAGGCTTCGTTGATCTCAATGAAGTCAAGGTCGCCAACACTCCAGCCGGCAGTATGCAGGGCCTTGAGGATGGCGTTGGAGGGTTGGGAGTGCAGCGAATTATCCGGTCCTGCCACTTGGCCGGGGGAGCCCACCACCGCCAGCCACGCAAGCTTGTTTTCCTCCGCATAGGCGCGGGTGGAAAGCACCAGGGCGCTGGCGCCGTCGGACAGGGGAGAGGAATTGCCTGCCGTGATGGCGCCGTCGGCCGTGAAGGCAGGACGTAATCCGGCCAAGGTTTCCACGGTTGTCTGCGCGCGGATGCCCTCGTCCTGGCTGAGAACAAGTGCGTCACCTTTTCGTTGGGGCACTGTGACAGGGATTATCTCTGCATCAAAGACGCCCACCGTCGCCGCAGCGGCAGCACGTTGGTGCGAGGCTGCCGCAACCTGGTCCTGAGCCGTTCGGCTGATGTTCAGGCGGATATTGCCCCGCTCGGTGGAAAGCCCCATGGAGTCGGAGTCAAAGGCGTCCGTCAGGCCGTCATGTGCGGCCACGTCCAGGGCTTGGATCGCGCCGTACGTCCAGCCCTGCCGTGAGCCCGGGAGAATATGCGGGGCACGCGTCATGGACTCCTGGCCGCCAGCCACCACCACAGTGGCCTCGCCGCTGCGGATCAAGCGCGCGGCGTCGATCACGGCCGTCAGCCCCGATAAGCACACCTTATTGATGGTCACGGCCGGAACATTCCAGCCAATCCCGGCACCCACTGCGCTTTGGCGTGCCGGATTCTGCCCGGCGCCGGCCTGCAAGACCTGGCCCATCACCACAAAATCAACATCGGCGACAGTGACGCCGGATTTGGCCAGGGCACCGGCTATGGCCTTAGCACCAAGTTCGACGGCGGTAAAGGGCGCCAATTGCCCGTTGAGTCGGCCCTGCGGGGTGCGGGCTCCTGCAAGAATCACTACATCATTTGCTTGTGCCGTCATGGCTGCCGCGCTCCTTGAACCTCGTGCCGTGCGGCTCCTCGTTGAGCCATACGTATCCTCCATAGAATCTAACAGCACAGCGCTGCCGGAAATTTCGGAATTTGCCAACATTCACGCGCCGCCCGTCCGGTGCGCACCTGCAGCCTGCTCACCAAGTGAGTGTTACGCCACAGCAGATGTCAAAGAAACGCAAAAAATTCCTTATGAATCCGCCAATTTTCACTGTGGGAATATCAATACTTGCGTATTTTTGTCCCGTGGGGTAGACACGGGAGTAACTTTGCCTGTAATGTAGTTCTTTGCGTATCCCTCTTAACCTTCAGCCTTCATATAGCGGTGGGCTTTGCTTCGGACAAGAGACTTTGGACCACGCGAATCAGTGACTGACTAGAGCAGCCATTGATGCGTGTTGGATCAACTTTTGACCAGCGACCGTAGTGGTTTGATGACCACTATCGGCTCGGGTGAGGGTTCGTAAGAACAAGCCTGCAGGTCTGTGGAAGGATCCCTCTTGGTCGCCTCGAGCACCTCTAATGTAAATAACGCTGCAACCGCTATCGATTCAAACAGCACCGACGGTGCAAAGAGTCGCCTCTCATTCGCAAAGATTCGTGAGCCGCTTGACGTGCCGAATCTGCTTGCCCTCCAAACCGAGAGCTTTGACTGGCTCGTAGGTAACGGGCGCTGGCAGGACCGCATGCAAACGGCCGTGGACGCTGGCGATGACAGCGTGGCCGTCACCTCGGGCCTCTCCGACATCTTCGAAGAGATTTCCCCCATTGAGGACTTCCAGGGCACCATGTCCCTGTCCTTCACGGAGCCGGAATTCTCTGACCCCAAGTTCACCGTTGACGAGTGCAAGGACCGCGACGCCACGTACGCCGCGCCGTTGTACGTCAAGGCCGAGTTCATGAACAACTTGACCGGTGAAATCAAGCAGCAGACTGTCTTCATGGGCGATTTCCCGCTTATGACCAACAAGGGCACCTTCGTCATCAACGGCACCGAGCGTGTTGTTGTTTCGCAGCTGGTTCGTTCCCCGGGCGCTTACTTTGAGCGCACCGCGGATAAGACCAGTGACAAGGAAATCTTCACCGCCAAGATCATCCCCTCACGTGGTGCATGGTTCGAACTGGAGATTGACAAGCGCGACCAGGTTGGCGTCCGTCTTGACCGCAAGCGCAAGCAGTCAGTCACTGTACTGCTGAAGGCTTTGGGTTGGACCGAAGGCCAGATCCTGGAGGAGTTCGGCGAGTTCGACTCCATCCGTGCCACCTTGGAAAAGGATGCCACCACAGGCCGCGAAGATGCCCTGCTGGACATCTACCGCAAGCTGCGTCCGGGCGAGCCGCCCACAGTTGACGCTGCCGACGCGTTGCTGCACAACCTGTACTTCAACCCCAAGCGCTACGATCTGGCCAAGGTTGGCCGTTACAAGATCAACCGCAAGCTTGGTATTGATTTGCCGTTGAGCGACGAGAAGGCTTCTGTCCTGAGCGTGGATGACATTGTCGCCATGATCAAGTACCTGGTTGCTTTGCACGCCGGAAACAAGACCACCAAGGGCCAGCGCGACGGCGCCGAGGTTGACTTGCGCGTTGACGTCGATGACATCGACCACTTCGGTAACCGTCGTATCCGCGCCGTTGGCGAGCTCATCGAGAACCAGGTCCGTACGGGTCTTTCCCGCATGGAGCGCGTTGTGCGTGAGCGTATGACCACTCAGGACGTCGAAGCGATTACGCCGCAGACCCTGATCAACATCCGTCCCGTTGTGGCTGCCATCAAGGAGTTCTTCGGAACTTCCCAGCTGTCACAGTTCATGGATCAGAACAACCCGCTGGCCGGTCTGACGCACAAGCGTCGTCTGTCCGCGCTGGGCCCGGGCGGTTTGTCCCGTGACCGTGCAGGCATGGAAGTTCGAGACGTTCACCCGTCCCACTACGGCCGTATGTGCCCCATTGAAACTCCTGAAGGCCCCAACATTGGTCTGATTGGTTCATTGGCTTCCTACGGACGCATCAACCCGTTCGGTTTCATTGAGACACCGTACCGTCGCGTCAAGGACGGCTTCGTTTCTGACGAAGTTGACTACCTGACAGCTGATGACGAGATGGATGTTGTTATTGCACAGGCCAACGCGCCTTTGGATGCCAACAGCCACTTCTCCGAAGACTCCGTTCTGGTTCGCCAGCGCGGTGGTGGCGGCGAGCCTGTTTTGATCCCGGCCGACGACGTCGAGTACATGGACGTTTCCCCGCGCCAGATGGTGTCTGTGGCTACGGCCTTGATCCCGTTCCTTGAGCACGATGATGCTAACCGCGCCCTCATGGGTGCGAACATGCAGCGTCAGGCTGTGCCGTTGGTTCAGTCCGAGTCCCCGTTCGTGGGAACCGGCATGGAGCGCGCCACTGCTGTTGACGCCGGTGACGTGGTCATCGCCAAGAAGGCTGGTGTTGTCTCGGAGGTTTCCGCAGACATCGTTGTCATGTTGAACGATGACGGCACCGAGACCAACTACCCGATCGCCAAGTACCAGCGTTCCAACCAGGGAACGGCCTACAACCAGCGCGTTCTGGCCTCTGAGGGCCAGCGTCTGGAAGTTGGCGGCATCATTGCTGACGGTCCGGCAACGGACTTGGGCGAGCTTGCCTTGGGTAAGAACCTCTTGGTTGCCTTCATGTCTTGGGAAGGTCACAACTACGAGGATGCCATCATCCTCTCGCAGCGCATTGTTGCTGAAGATGTGCTCTCCTCCATTCACATCGAAGAGCATGAGATCGACGCTCGCGACACCAAGCTTGGTGCCGAGGAAATCACCCGGGACATCCCGAACGTTTCCGAGGAAATCCTTGCTGGCTTGGACGAGCGCGGCATCATCCACATCGGTGCAGAAGTTGAAGCCGGCGACATCCTGGTAGGTAAGGTCACCCCCAAGGGTGAAACCGAACTGACCCCGGAGGAGCGTCTGCTCCGTGCCATCTTCGGTGAGAAGAGCCGCGAAGTTCGCGACACTTCCTTGAAGGTGCCCCACGGCGAGTCCGGTACTGTCATTGGCGTTCGCGTCTTTGACCGTGACTCCGAAGACGATCTGCCCCCCGGTGTGAACCAGCTGGTTCGCGTGTACGTTGCCAACAAGCGCAAGATCACCGATGGTGACAAGCTTGCAGGCCGTCACGGTAACAAGGGTGTCATCTCCAAGATCCTCCCGATCGAAGACATGCCGTTCCTTGCTGACGGTACCCCCGTTGACATCGTCCTGAACCCCTTGGGTGTTCCGGGTCGAATGAACGTTGGCCAGGTTCTGGAAATCCACCTCGGTTGGGTTGCCAAGACCGGTTGGAAGATTGAGGGCGAGCCGGACTGGGTTAAGAACCTGCCGAACCTGCCCCGTGAAATCGGCCAGACCCGCGTTGCCACTCCGGTGTTCGACGGTGCCCGTGATGAGGAAATCACTGGCCTGCTCGATTCCACCAACGTGACTCGCGACGGCGTTCGCCTGATCGACTCCTCGGGTAAGACCCAACTGTTTGACGGCCGCTCCGGCGAGCCGTTCCCGGATCCGGTCTCTGTTGGTTACATGTACATCTTGAAGCTTCACCACTTGGTGGATGACAAGATTCACGCCCGCTCCACGGGTCCGTACTCCATGATCACCCAGCAGCCCTTGGGCGGTAAGGCCCAGTTCGGTGGCCAGCGCTTTGGTGAGATGGAAGTTTGGGCACTGGAAGCATACGGCGCGGCATACACCCTGCAGGAACTGCTGACGATCAAGTCCGATGACATCCATGGCCGCGTGAAGGTTTACGAAGCCATCGTCAAGGGCGAGAACATCCCGGAGCCGGGTATCCCGGAATCCTTCAAGGTTCTCATCAAGGAAATGCAGTCGCTGTGCCTGAACGTGGAAGTTCTTTCCACGGACGGCACCACGATTGAGATGCGTGACTCGGATGAAGAAGTCTTCCGGGCCGCGGAGGAGCTGGGCATCGACCTGTCACGGGCCGAGCCTAACTCTGTCGAAGAAGTTTAGTGAGTCGGCGGCGGTGGCCAGCCCACCGCCGTCGAACCCTCACTTCTTCCCGTAACCCGCTTAGACATTCAGACTTAGAGAATTAGAGAGAACAGGACCCATATGTCCAGCGAATCCTCCTTCGGCTTCATGCAGATTGGCCTGGCCACCGCGCAAGATATCCGCGATTGGTCCCACGGCGAAGTCAAGAAGCCGGAAACCATTAACTACCGCACGCTCAAGCCGGAAAAAGACGGTCTTTTCTGTGAAAAGATCTTCGGCCCGTCGCGTGACTGGGAATGCTACTGCGGCAAGTACAAGCGCGTACGCTTCAAGGGCATCATTTGCGAGCGTTGTGGCGTTGAAGTCACCCGCGCAAAGGTACGCCGTGAGCGCATGGGCCACATTGAGCTGGCCGCTCCCGTAACCCACATTTGGTACTTCAAGGGCGTTCCCTCGCGCTTGGGCTACCTCTTGGACCTGGCACCAAAGGACCTTGAAAAGGTCATCTACTTCGCTGCCTACATGATCACCAGTGTTGACGACGACGCACGTCACGCCGAGCTGCCGAACCTCCAGATCGAGCATGATCTGGAAAAGAAGCGCATGGTTGACACCCGCGACAGCGACATCGCCACGATCGCCCGCGACCTCGAGGGCGAATTGCAGCGCCTTGAGGGCGAAGGCGCCAAGGCAGCCGATAAGAAGAAGGCCCGCGATTCTGCGGACCGTCAGATGGCCAACGTGCGCAAGCGCGCCGACGCCGACATCGACCGCCTTGAGCAGGTTTGGGACCGTTTCAAGGCCCTGAAGGTTGCCGACCTCGAAGGTGACGAGGCCCTGTACCGCGAACTGCGTGACCGTTACGGCATGTTCTTCGAAGGTTCCATGGGTGCCGAAGCCATCAAGAGCCGTCTTGAGACCTTTGACATGGCCGGTGAAGCGGAGATCCTTCGCGACATCATCGCCAATGGCAAGGGCCAGCGCAAGACCCGTGCCCTCAAGCGACTGAAGGTTGTCAACGCATTCCTGACCACCAACAACAGCCCGCTGGGCATGGTTCTGGATGCCGTCCCGGTGATCCCGCCGGAACTGCGCCCCATGGTTCAGCTCGACGGTGGCCGTTTCGCCACCTCGGACTTGAACGACCTCTACCGTCGCGTGATCAACCGCAACAACCGTCTCAAGCGTCTGCTTGATTTGGGTGCTCCGGAGATCATCGTCAACAACGAGAAGCGCATGCTGCAGGAAGCCGTTGACTCCCTGTTCGACAACGGTCGTCGTGGCCGTCCCGTCACCGGGCCGGGCAACCGTCCGTTGAAGTCGCTCTCTGACATGCTCAAGGGCAAGCAGGGTCGTTTCCGTCAGAACCTCCTCGGCAAGCGCGTTGACTACTCTGGCCGTTCGGTTATTGTTGTTGGCCCGCAGCTGAAGCTGCACCAGTGTGGTCTGCCCAAGCAGATGGCCCTGGAGCTCTTCAAGCCGTTCGTGATGAAGCGCCTGGTTGATCTCAACCACGCACAGAACATCAAGAGCGCCAAGCGCATGGTTGAGCGTTTCCGTCCCCAGGTCTGGGATGTTCTCGAAGAGATCATCACCGAGCACCCGGTACTGCTGAACCGTGCACCAACCCTGCACCGTTTGGGTATCCAGGCGTTCGAGCCCCAGCTTGTTGAAGGCAAGGCAATCCAGCTTCACCCGCTGGTTTGTGGCGCTTTCAACGCTGACTTCGACGGTGACCAGATGGCAGTTCACTTGCCGCTGAGCCCCGAAGCGCAGGCAGAAGCCCGCATCTTGATGTTGTCCTCGAACAACATTTTGAAGCCTTCCGATGGCCGCCCGGTTACCCTGCCTTCGCAGGATATGATCATCGGTCTGTACCACTTGACCACCAAGCGTGTTGGTTCAGCTGGCGAAGGCCGCAGCTTCTCCACCTCGGCTGAGGCTGTCATGGCGTTCGACGCCGGTGAGTTGCACCTGAACTCACAGGTCAAGATCCGCTTGAGCGACTTTGTTCCCAGCGTTGACCGCGAAGCGCCGGAAGGGTTCGAGGCTGGCGATTCCGCCATCATCGACACCTCCCTGGGCCAGGTCATCTTCAACGAAACCCTGCCGGCCGACTACCCCTGGGTAGAAAAGGTTGCAGACAAGGGCCAGCTCTCCGAGATCGTCAATGACCTCGCCGAGCGGTACCCCAAGGTTGTTGTTGCAGCAACACTGGATAACTTGAAGGATGCCGGGTTCTACTGGGCAACCCGTTCAGGTGTCACGGTTGCGATCTCGGACATCAAGGTGCCCGAGTCCAAGCCGGCCATCCTTGAAGGCTACGAAATCAAGGCCGCCAAGGTGCAGGCACAGTTCGACAAGGGTCTGATTGCTGATGACGAGCGCCGCCAGGAGCTCATCGACATCTGGAACCAGGCAACCAACGAGATCGCTGATGCGATGCGTGCGTCCTTCGCCGCATCCAACACGATCAACCGTATGGTTTCCTCCGGTGCTCGTGGTAACTGGATGCAGGTTCGCCAGATTGCCGGTATCCGTGGCTTGGTAGCCAACCCCAAGGGTGAAATTATTCCTCGCCCGATCAAGTCCTCCTACCGTGAGGGCCTGTCGGTTTTGGAGTACTTCATTGCTACTCACGGTGCCCGTAAGGGTCTGGCCGATACCGCTCTGCGTACAGCTAACTCCGGTTACCTGACACGTCGTCTGGTTGACGTTTCCCAGGATGTCATTGTTCGTGAAGACGACTGTGGCACCGAGCGCGGCTTGACCTTGCCGATCGCAGTGGTTGACGCTGCTGGCGAGTTCGTGCTGCACGAGGAAGTCGAAAACAGCGTGTACGCACGCACCTTGGCTGCCGAGGTAGTGGACTCCTCCGGCAAGGTGCTGGCTGTTGCTGGCGCCGACGTTGGAGACGTACTGATCGGTGAACTGTTCGCCGCTGGTATCGAAGAGATCAAGGTCCGCTCAGTACTCACCTGTGAGTCAACTGTTGGAACCTGTGCTCTTTGCTACGGCCGTTCCTTGGCTACGGGTAAGACCGTGGACATTGGTGAAGCCGTCGGTATCATCGCCGCTCAGTCCATTGGTGAGCCCGGTACCCAGCTGACCATGCGTACCTTCCACACCGGTGGTGCTGTTTCTGCCAGCCGTGGCGAGGATATTACCCAGGGTCTGCCTCGTATCCAGGAGCTCTTCGAAGCACGTACCCCCAAGGGTGTGGCTCCCATCGCAGAAGCTGCCGGACGCATCAACATTGATGAGTCCGAGAAGACCATGCGTTTGATCCTCACACCGGACGACGGCACCGAAGAGATCGCTTACCCGGTTCTGCGACGTGCACGTCTGACAGTTGCTGACGGCGAGCACGTTGAAGTTGGCCAGAAGCTCATTGTGGGAGCTGTTGACCCCAAGCAGGTTCTGCGCATCCTCGGCCCGCGTGCCGCTCAGAAGCACCTCGTTGAGGAAGTTCAGGGCGTTTACCGCAGCCAGGGTGTGGGTATCCACGACAAGCACGTCGAGGTTATCGTCCGCCAGATGCTTCGCCGCGTCACGGTTATCGAGTCCGGCGACTCGAAGCTGCTGCCGGGTGAGCTTGCCGAGCGTGGCCGCTTCGAGACGGAAAACCGTCGCGTTGTGTCCGAGGGCAAGAAGCCGGCATCAGGCCGTAACGAGCTCATGGGTATCACCAAGGCTTCCTTGGCTACCGAGTCATGGCTCTCCGCTGCTTCCTTCCAGGAAACCACCCGCGTTCTGACGCAGGCGGCCATGGAAGGCAAGTCTGACCCGCTGTTGGGTCTGAAGGAGAACGTGATCATCGGTAAGTTGATCCCGGCTGGTACGGGTCTGCCGCGCTACACCAACGTCACGGTGGAGCCCACAGAAGAAGCCAAAGCCAATCTGTTCACAGGTCCGAGCGCATTCAGCGACTTCGACTACGTGGGCGGAGTTGGAGACTTGGGCAACGAGTTCCGCGCCATCCCCTTGGATGACTACGACTTGGGCACCAACTTCTCCGGCTAATAGCTGATTTACGACGGCGGTTGGTGAGTTTCATTGCGAAGCTCACCAGCCGCCGTCGTGCTTTAACCAAACGCTCGCTCACATACGGGCCGTTTTCATGGCACGCTCGCTCACATACGGGCCGCTTTTTTACAACGCTCGCGCAGTGCTGTGAGCGAGCGTTGCCCGAAAAGGCCCCATATGCGGTATCTGTCAACCTGTTTGAGAGAGATTGACGTTTTGTTGAGTTCGTTGTTTGGGGTCGTTGATGGCGACGTAGGCGTCGATCTGGGGTGCCATGGGTCGGCGGGTGAATCGTGAGGGATTGGC
>NZ_PPXB01000014.1:0-122692 GCF_002909415.1 Arthrobacter glacialis
TCGGCTCGAACCGATCGATCGGTGACGGCTTGCCCGTATCAATCTGGCAGAAATCACACCGCCTGGTGCACTCGGAACCACCAATAAGGAACGTAGCCTCACGGTCCTCCCAGCACTCAAAAATATTAGGACAGCCCGCCTCCTCACACACCGTGTGCAGACCCTGACCCTTAACCAGGTTCTTCATGGCAATGTACTCCGGGCCCATCGAAACCTTGGCCTTCATCCACTCAGGCTTCCGCTCCACCGGCACAGCAGCATTACGCTGTTCAATCCGCAACAACTTACGTCCCTCAGGTGCCAACGTCACAGCAATGCTCCTTCTGGCTGGTCCGCTGCAGCGGTTCCAGGGGTTGTGGCCAATGGTGGCTGAAATTCGGTGACCAGGGGTGTCAGGATTCGGGTGGTGGCTACCTTCAACTGCTCCAGCAAACCGGCCGGGGTGATGTTCTCGCCTGTTTCCGCCTGCAGGGAGGTGGTGCCGGCGTCGTTGATGCCGCAGGCGATGATTTGTTGGTAGGGCGCAAGGCTGTTGCTGGCGTTGATGGCAATCCCATGCATGGTCACGCCCTCGTGAACCCTGATGCCGATGGCCGCAATTTTCCGGTCGGGACCCTTGTCATCGGCCAAGAGCCAAATGCCTGCCCGGCCGCGCACGCGGACGCCGTCCACGCCATGGAGGGCCAGGACTTCAATGATGATGTCCTCCAGTGCATGGACGTAGGCGCGGATACCGTGATGGTCGGCAAGGCGAACTATGGGGTACATGACCAGCTGGCCGGGACCGTGCCAGGTAAGTTTTCCGCCGCGGTCAACGTTGATCACGGGTGTCCCATCAAAGGGGCGCTCATGATCTTCGGTGAGCTTTCCGGCGGTGTAGACAGCTGCGTGCTCCAGGAGCATGACAGTGTTGGGAGCTGTTCCGTCAACCACTCCAGCGTGGATGACGCGTTGCTGGTCCCACGCAACTGTGTAATCAATGAAATTCGGTGCAAATCCGACGTCGCAGAACTCAAGAGTCATAGAGGTCACTTTAGACCTTGTTGCATTTTCGCCTAAATCAGAATTTCCTCGCCAGCTGCACTCTGTGGATAACTCCGAGCAGAATATTGAAAACAGGACTACAACTAATACATGGAACTCGAAGTATCGTCAGCAGGGGCCGGGCAGCCGCCCATTGTTGCTGGTTTCGACGCAGTGCGGTCTCTAGGTTACGGGGCACAGGGCCACGTTTGGCTCCTGGCGCCTCACGCTGGTGGCCCGGCTGTGGCGGCGAAGATTATGGCAGCCAAGGCCGACGGGGAGCTCAATGGGGACGGGGCAGCTCTGCGTCACAATGAAAGCTACATCACACAGGAATTACGGATTTTGATGCAGTTTAGTCATGAGCACCTTATTCCGATCCACGGCGTGGTAAGCGATTCACACGGGGCCCTCGTCTTGCTGATGGACTACGCTGCAGGCGGCTCCGTGGGTCAAGTGGTTCGTGCCACGGGGCCGTTGACGGTAGGAGAGACTGTCACTGTTTTGACGCCCTTGGGCCAGGTGCTGGCCTTCCTGCATGGGCGTGGGGCCGTTCATGGAGACGTGTCCGCCGGTAACGTTTTGCTCAGCGCCGCGGGCAAACCGTATCTGGGCGATTTTGGTTTGGGCCGGCTGCTGGGCCAGGGGCCGGCGGCACCAACAGGGACTCCCGGATTCGTCTGTGAACAGGACACCGAACGCGACGAGGCCTCCGACGTGTTCGGTATGGCCGCGTTGGGGTGGTTTGCCCTCACCGGACATGTGCCGCCAGTCGCACGGAATCGCTTGCCTCTGACAACGTTTGTGCCTGGCGTTCCTACCGAGTTGCTGGCCGCTCTGGAGGCCGGACTCAATGAGGATTCCAAGCAGCGCCCCACGGCTGCGGCCTTCGCCCAGGCTGTCTTTCGCAGTGCCCGCGCTGAGCCGGTAGCCCTGGCCAATGCGGTCCATCCCAGCGTGCTGCCGGACCTGCTCACCCGCCAGGAGTCGAAAGCGAGACGGCACCGCGGCAGTTGGGGAGGGAAGGTGCGAACTTTGCCCCTGATGCGGCCCCGTCGGACTGGTACCGCCGATCCTGGGCTGCGACGCTGGCCACGCGGAGAGCTTGGCGTCAGGGCGGGACGGCGGCTGGGCAGGCTGTGGGATGGTGAAAGCCGTGTGGGCTTCAGGCGGGGTGCCGGCGGGCACCATTCCGGCAGGCGCGGCGGTGGGGGCCAGCATGGGGGTTTGGGCCGCGGCAAGGCTGTGGCAGTGTCGCTCAGCCTCGCTGCGCTGGTTCTCGCGGCTTGTGGCCTTCTCCTGATGCCACACTTGTTCAGCGGTGTGGAGCCGGCGCATGAGGCAGGCCCGTCCCTGCCAGTGGTGGAAAGCAGCCAGCATCCCTCCACGGCGTGGGCTGCAGCGTTGCCGGCAGAGATTCAACGTGGCCTGGGCTCGACGGAGCCGGTGGAGGCCCTCACAGCGTTGGCATGGGCTCGCTCCCATGCCCTGTCAACAGCCGACGCCGAACTGCTGGGCAAGATCAATGCTCAGGGCTCGCCCGCCCTTGCCGCGGATGCTGCAATACTGGCAGACCTGGCCGAGTTGGGGCACAGCTTGACTGGACTGGAGACCAGGGTTGACCAAGCCGTCCTGACAGGCCCCGCAGACGATGCCCGCGCCACTGTCCAGGCTTCAGTGACCACTAGTTCCTTCGCCGAGCACAATGCTCAAGGAACCGTTGTGTACCACCAGGATCAGGAACAGAGCCAGAACTTGAGCATTGTCCTGATACGTACGGATGGGCGCTGGGTCGTTGAGCGAATACTTCCCGTAAACGCAAAAAAGTAGGTGGCAACTGCTCAAGGCAGCCGCCACCTACTCAAAGGCACCGCGAGGGCCCCAATCTTGGGCCCAACAACTCCGGTGGGAGCGGGTGGGGACTAAGCCTCCAGGGTTGCCTCAAGGGTGATGTTGATTGCAGCCAGCGCGCCAGAAACCGGGCAACCGAGCTTGGCATCGTTGGCAATGCGGTCAAAGTCTTCCTGGCTGATGCCGGGGATCTTTGTCGCAAGTGTCAGGTGGCTGCCGGTAATGCCGGTGCCCGGTACGAAGGTGACAGCAGCGCTGGTGTTCACGTACTCGGCCGTGTAGCCCTCTCCATCGAGTGCGTGAGTGAAGCCCATGGCGAAGCATGAGGAGTGAGCAGCTGCGATCAGCTCTTCGGGGCTTGTCTTGCCCTCGGAGGCCTCTGTGCGGGCCTTCCAGGTGACCTCGTAGGTGCCCAGTTCCGAGCTGTCCAAGGTGACGTGTCCGGTGCCGGTTGCGAGGTTGCCAACCCAGCCTGTGTGGGCGTTGCGTGTACTAGCCATGTTCACTCCTTGTGAAGAATCAAATATTTATCAATGCCACATCTCATCTTGGCATTCACCACAACCTTATGCCGTAGATGGCATTCACACGTGCCCATTACACGGTGCGCATGATTAAGCTATCCACGATCGTCATCAACACCAACACCTTGGCTGACTTTTGGAAAGCGTTCCTGGACACCGAAATTTCTTTCTCGGCCAGCGGCTTCACATGGCTCAAGGCTGATGAAGGTTAGCCGCGTTTGGCGTTCAAGGAGGTTGCCGGGCCCTCCGAGGGGCGGTGCCGCCTACATCTGGACGTTACGGCGGACGACGTCGACGCCAGTCCATTAACGCAAAAAACGCATGTTTTCCGCTGATAGGTGGTTGCCCAACCACCTTTAAGCGGAAAACATGCGTTTGTGCGAAGAAAGCGCCGACAGGCGCTGTTCGTCAACGAGTTGTTACACCCAGAAAACTGCCACAGCCACGTTGATGAACGCCATGCCACCCACAGCGTGGGCCAGTCCCTTCGGGACGTCCTGGTTGTTCTTGACCTTGCGGCGGCCAATGAACGCGGCCACAACCACCACGAGGGCGATGAGCAGCTTCACGGCGACCTTGAAGTTGTTGGGGCCCTCGCCGTCACCCATTGAGGCCAGGCCAACCAGCAGCAGGCCGGTGATGAGCTGGGTCAGCGCGCCAATCCACTGCCACTGAGTGACGGTGGGCGTCTTGAATGCAGCGAGCCAGCCGCCAACGATCGCAGCGGCACCAAGAATATGCAAAAATACGAGCACTAAGCGTAAGAAGTCCATGCTGCAAGCTTATGCAACTTAGTGACACAGTGTCTATCAAGGTGGGCCTTATGTGGCAAAGATGACAACTGCGCGCAACAACAGTTGGTACAACGACGGCGGCCGGCGACTTGAAAACTCAAGTCACCGGCCGCCGTCGTGCGTCAGGGCGTTACAGGCCCAGGTCAGCCTCGAACGCGCCATCTTCCAGGCGGACCTTCAAGGTCTGCAGGAAGCGGCCGGCGTCCGCGCCGTCCACCAGGCGGTGGTCGTACGTCAGGCACAGGTACATCATGTGACGGATGGCGATGGTGTCATCGCCGTCAGCGTCCGCAACAACCACTGCGCGCTTGACGATCGCGCCGGTGCCAAGGATGGCAACGTTGGGCTGGTTGATGATCGGGGTGTCGAACAGTGCGCCGACACTTCCGATGTTCGTGATGGAGAACGTGCCGCCGGACAGCTCGTCCGGACCGATCTTGCCGCTGCGGGTGCGTGAGGCAACATCAGCAATCTTGCCGGCCAGGCCAGCGAGGTTCAGATCGCCTGCGTTGGAGATGACAGGAACCAGCAGGCCCTTCTCGGTGTCCACAGCAATCGCGAGGTGCTCGGCGTTGTGGTAGGTAATTTCCTGAGTTTCCTCGTTGTACTCGCCATTGACCTTGGGGTGCTGCTTGAGCGCCTCGGTCACAGCCTTGGCAATGAACGGCAGGAATGTCAGCTTGGTGCCGTTGACAGCCTGGAACGGTCCCTTGGCCTGGTTGCGCAGCTTGACGATGCGCGTCATGTCGATCTCGTGCACCTGCGTGAGCTGCGTGGAAGCTTCCAGCGACTCGCGCATGCGGCGGGCAATGACCTGACGGATCCGGGGAGCCTTGACAGTGGTGCCGCGCAATGAAGACGGCACGACGGCGGGAGCAGCCTTGGCAGCGGACGCTGCGGCAGGTGCCGGGGCAGCGGCGGCCTTGGCGGCGTCAGCGGCGGCAACAACATCCTGCTTGCGGATGCGTCCACCAACCCCTGTGCCGGTGACTGAGGTGATGTCAACGCCGTGCTGGTTGGCAAGCTTGCGCACCAACGGGGTCACGTAGTTGGACTCGGCGCCAGCGGCGGGAGCTGCCGCGGGAGCGGCTGCAACGGGAGCCGCGGGAGCAGCAGCCGGTGCGGCCGGAGCTGCAACAGGGGCTGCAACAGGTGCGGCTACCGGAGCCGGAGCTGCAACGGGAGCCGCGGGTGCAGCAGCCGGTGCAGCCGGTGCAGCTACTGCAGCAGCGGCGGAGCCGATCAATGCCAGGACCCCACCAACTTCAGCTGTCTCGTCCTCGGGAACGCGGATTTCCAGCAAGACGCCAGCCACGGGGGAGGGGATCTCGGTGTCAACCTTGTCGGTGGAGACCTCAAGGAGCGGCTCATCGATTTCGATGGTGTCGCCAACAGCCTTCAACCAGCGGGTGACAGTGCCTTCGGTGACGCTCTCGCCCAAGGCGGGGAGCACCAGTTCGTGGGAATCGCCGGCGGGAGCTGCGGCAGCGGCCTCGACAGGTGCTGCCGGAGCGGCTTCAGCCACCGGGGCAGCCTCGGCAACCGGAGCGGCTTGCGCAACAGGAGCCTCGACCGGTGCGGCTGCAGCAGGAGCTGCTTCACCCGTGCCGATGCGGGCCAGGGTGGCGCCAACTTCTGCTGTCTCGTCCTCGGCTACAACGATTTCTTCCAAGATGCCGGCAAAAGGTGACGGGATTTCGGTGTCAACCTTGTCGGTGGATACTTCCAGCAGGGGCTCGTCGATTTCGACGCGGTCCCCGACCTGCTTGAGCCATCGCGTAACGGTACCTTCGGTAACGCTTTCACCCAATGCGGGCAAGTTCACGGATTCAGACATTGCGTCCCCGTTCTCCTTCATGTGCGCTGCATTTCGCTCATGGTGCACATGCGTGCATCTGCCGCGAAATTCTTTAGATTAAGTATGTTTTTAGCTTAGTGCACCCGACGCGGGCGCCGGGTGCACTAAGAATATTCTTGCTAGCCGTGGAGCGGGCGTCCGGCCAAGGCCATTGCCGCTTCTCCAAGAGCTTCGTTCTGTGTGGGGTGAGCGTGAATGAGGCCAGCAATGTCCTCCGGGTACGCTTCCCAGTTCACAATGAGCTGTGCTTCACCGATCTGCTCGCCAATGTGGCTGCCGATCATGTGAACACCCACCACGGGGCCATCCTTTTCGCGAACATACTTGATGATGCCGCCGGTGCCCAGGATGGCGCTCTTGCCGTTGCCAGCCAAGTTGTACTCGGTGGTTTCAACGTTGGCATCGCCAAACTTTTCCTTGGCCTGCTTCTCGTTCAAACCAACGGAGGCAATCTCCGGGTCACAGTAAGTGACCTTGGGGATGTTGATGTCTTCAACAATCACCGGGTTCATGCCGGCAATTTCCTCGGCAACGAAGATGCCCTGCTGGAAGCCGCGGTGTGCCAACTGTATGCCGGGGACAATGTCGCCCACGGCGTAAATGTTGCCGACGCCAGTGTGCAGGCGGTCGTTGGTGATGACGAAGCCGCGGTCAATCGTGACGCCGGTTTCTTCAAAGCCAAGACCTGCGGTGGATGGGCCACGGCCAACGGCAACAAGCATGAGGTCAGCTTCAAACGTCTTGCCATCAACCAAAGTGGCCTTGACGCCGTCGTTGGTCTGCTCGACGCCCTGGAAGAAGGTGCCGGTGTTGAATTTGATGCCGCGTTTGCGGAAGGTGCGCTCGAGCACCTTGATGATCGCGGCATCCTCGTTGGGAACCAAGGAAGCCATGCCTTCAATGATGGTGACGTCCACGCCGAAGGACTTCCAAACGGAAGCAAATTCGACGCCGATGACGCCGCCACCGAGCACGATGGCGCTCTTGGGCAGGGTTTCCATGCTCAGTGCATCGTCGGAGTTGATGACCTTGCCGCCGATTTCCAAACCAGGCAGGCTGCGGGAGTATGAACCGGTGGCCAGAACAATGTTCTTGCCGGTGTAGTTCACACCGTTCACGGTGATGGTGTTGGCTGCTGTGAGCTTGCCTTCGCCGTCGATGACAGTGATGCCCTTGCCCTTGATGAGGCCCTGCAGGCCCTTGTACTTGCCGGCAATGATGCCGTCTTTGTACTTGTTGACAGCCACCAGGTCAATACCGTTGAGCTGGCTGTTGACGCCGATTGAGGCGCCTTCGCGAGCGTGATCGGCTACTTCGGCTGCATGCAGCAGCGCCTTGGTGGGGATACAGCCGTTGTGCAGGCATGTGCCGCCCAACTTGCTCTTTTCCACCAAACCAACGGTCATGCCCAATTGGACTGCTCGAAGCGCAGTTGCGTAACCGCCGCTGCCACCGCCGAGAACCAAAATATCGAATTCTTGCCCAGCTGCCTGATCGGCCACTTAGACGCTCCCTCGCGTTCGGGTGACGCGCACATTAGTGGCGCGTCATCTCATCAATTATTGAGAGAAGCGACGCATCCATTGTGGATGGTCTACAACTTCTCAGTCAAAGACAAATACTTTCAGCATTCACCTTACGTCAGTTGTTCCATGCGAGACCGTCAGCGCTGTCACAGTAATGCGGAATGTGTTCATACTCACTAGTCCGTTTGCTGGGCGGGGGCTGCCCGTGGTGTGTGGCCATAAACTAGTCGCGGCCCCGTGAGTACACGGGACCGCGACATGCTTGCATGGATCTACTGGCCGGTATTAGATGCTGCGGGCCACAACATCTTCGATGTAGGCAACCAGTGTGCGCACGGCCATGCCGGTGCCCTGCTTGGGCGTGTAGCCGTACGGGGCACCCTCATTGAAGGCTGGCCCGGCAATGTCCAGGTGGGCCCAGGGGATAGTTTCCCCGTCCTTGCCCTTGCCAATGAACTCCTGCAGGAACACGGCGGCCGTCATCATGCCGCCCATCCGTTCGCCAATGTTGGCCATGTCAGCCACGGGTGAGTCCAGCGAGGGTCGCAGTTCCTCCGGCAAGGGCATGGGCCAGATCAGTTCTCCAGCCCTGTCCGCTGCTGCTTTGAGGGCTGCACTGACTCCCTCATCACCCATGACACCGGCGGTGCGGTGGCCCAGGGCCACCACCTGGGCGCCCGTCAAAGTGGCCACGTCGATGATGACGTCGGGGAACTCGCGGGAGGCGGCGACCAGGCCATCGGCCATGACGAGGCGGCCTTCGGCGTCGGTGTTGAGAACCTCAACTGTTTTGCCGCCAAAAATGGTCAGCACGTCGGAGGGGCGGATGGCCGTGCCGGAGGGCATGTTTTCTGCGATGCAGAGCCAGCCGGTGACGTTGACGGGCAGTCCAAGGCCGGCCACGGCCAGGACGGCGTTCAAAACTGCTGCAGCCCCGGCCATGTCGCACTTCATGGTGACCATGCCGGCGCCGGGCTTGATGGAAATTCCGCCACTGTCGAAGGTGATGCCCTTGCCCACCAGGGCCAGGTCGGCCACTGCCTTGTCCGACTTGTACTCGAGCTTGACCATGCGCGGCGGGCGTGAGGAGCCCTGGCCAACGCCCATGATGCCGCCGTAGCCGTCCTTGAGCAGGCGCTTCTCATCGAAGACTGTCACCCTGACCGGCAAACCCTTGGCGAGGTCCTTGGCGGCCTCGGCAAAAGTGGCGGGGTAGAGCGTGCTGGGGGGCTCGTTGACGAGGGTGCGGGTGGCGTTGACGGCCTTGGCCACCACTGAGGCGCGCTCCAACGCTGCGGCCAGCTCCGGATCCTTCGCCAAAGTGGAGAAGATGGTGACCTTGGCTACGGGATCCTTTTTGCCTTCCTTGCTCGAATGCAGGCTGGCGTATTGGTAGGCGCCCAGGGCGGCGCCTTCGGCAAGCGCCGCAACCTGGCCCACCGCCGTCGTCGGCAAGGCAAGGACCACATGGCTCAGGCCAGCCAGCTGGCGAACAGCGGCTCCAGCGGTGCGGCGCAATGACTCATCGGTGATTTCTTTGGTGTTGACCGGGCCCATTCCTGCCAGTACCAGAATCTTGGCGCCCGTGTCGGGCAAGCCTGGCAGGCGCACCACCTGGTCGGCGGCTCCGGTGACGCCCAGGGCGGTCAGGGATGCCTCGAGGGATGTCAGCGCCACTGCTGACAAGGGTGCATCCACGATGACCGGACCGTCAGGTCCCTTGCCAACAGCTATGACGAGGGCGTCCGCAGCGAGCTTGGCCAAGCCTGTGTTGATGACGCGGAAGGTGATATTTTCTTTGGAACTCACGGAAATACTGTCCTCACGTTGTGGTGTTTCTGAACGGATGTCGCTGTTACCGATCGTAGCGCCAAGCTGGGTTCGATGGCTCAAACGGCCCTAGTACGGCGGTGTTGGCGGCTGGATCATGTTCTTGCAGTACGACGGCGGCGCCGCACGCGGGTGGCCGGCGAACCGTCGCGGGATGATTAAGGGTGTGTGCGGTGTTGTGCTGGTTAGAGACGTAAGCTGCTGAGGAAGACTATGAATAACATCGAATACACACCCTTTCAAGACCACGAATCCCTTTATGCCCTCAACGAGCAGCTCATCGACGCCGAAGACCTGCGTGGCACCAACTTGCTCATGTCCTTTACCGGATTCTCCGACGCCGGCCATGTGGTGACACAAATTGCCGCCGAGCTGGGGGAGGAACTGACGGGGGACCCGGTTGCCGTGTTCGACATTGACCAGCTCATTGACTACCGCTCACGCCGGCCCCGGATCACCTTCACCGAGGACCATCTCAGCGACTACAAGGCACCGTCGCTAGTGCTGTACCGCATGGTTGATGCTCTGGGCACACCCTTCCTCTACTTGACGGGCAACGAGCCGGACTTGCAGTGGGAGCGCTTTAGCTTGGCCGTCCTTGGACTGGTGGAGCGCTTCGATGTGAACCTGGTGGCTTGGGTGCATTCGGTCCCCATGCCCGTGCCGCACACCCGCCCCATCGGCGCCACGGTGCACGGCAACCGGCCGGATTTGATTGAAGGGATCTCGGCCTGGAAAACCACCCTGGAAATTCCCTCGGCCATTGGACACGTACTCGAATTCAAGCTGGCCGCCGCCCACCGCAACGTGGTGGGCTACGCCATCCATGTGCCGCACTACCTGTCCGACGCCGAGTACCCGCCGGCCGCCGTCGCCGGTTTGGAATACTTGGGCGCCGCAGCCTCCTTGATGCTTCCCAGCGAACGACTCCGCGAGGCCGGCCGTGCCGTGGAACGCCAAATCACCGAACAGGTGGAGGGCTCCACCGAGGTGGCCACGGTTGTTGCCAACCTTGAAAAGCAGTATGACGAACACACCGACGGGACCGCGCGGCGATCCCTGCTGGCCGGGGACAATGACGAATTGCCCGGTGCCGATGAGCTGGGTGCAGCCGTTGAGGCCTATTTGGCCAGCCGGGACTCCGGGAAGGAAGACGACACGGAATCTGGCTTAAGCTAAGTGACGTGAATAGTAAACGTGCCTGGCTCGTCTGGGGAGTTGGCATTTTTGCCTATGTTGTCGCCATCACCCAACGGACCTCCTTTGGGGTTGCCGGGCTTGTAGCCACCGAGCGTTTTGGAGCCACTGCCTCCGCGCTTTCCGCCTTCACCGTGGTTCAGCTGGTGGTTTACGCCGGGCTGCAAATCCCGGTTGGTGTGCTGGTGGACAGATTCGGCCCGAGGGTCATGATCGCAACGGGCGCCGCCCTGATGGCAGTGGGTCAGCTGCAGCTTGCCATGGCGGAGTCGGTTCCCGCCGGAGTTCTGGGCAGGATCTTTGTGGGTGCCGGGGACGCCATGACCTTCATTGCCGTGATCCGGCTCATCCCGCTGTGGTTCCCCTCCCGCCAAGTGCCAGTCCTGACCCAACTCACCGGACAGCTGGGCCAATTTGGCCAGCTGATCAGCCTTGTGCCCTTCGCCTTTGTGCTGCACGCAGGCGGTTGGAGCCATGCGTTTGTGTCATTGGCGGCCCTGGGAGTACTCGCCTGCGTGCTCTCAGCCGCGCTGTTGCGCAACGCACCGGCGGGGACGCTGGCGCAAAAAACCAGCAAGGGAATGCGGGAGACTGCGGCCGAGTTAGGCACCGCCTGGCGGCAGCCCGGGACGCGCTTGGGCATGTGGAGTCACTTTGCCACCCAATTCTCCGGCACAGTGTTTGTCCTCACTTGGGGGTATCCGTTCCTGGTCTCGGCCCAAGGCCTGGAAACGGGCACAGCCAGCATCTTGCTCAGCTTGTTTGTGGTGGTGGGCATCATCTGCGGGCCGTTGCTGGGAAGTTGGGTGGGGAAGCACCCGCTGCGCCGCTCCAGCATGGTGCTGGCGGTGACATTTGTTTCCGCCGCAGCGTGGTTGGCAGTGATCCTGCAGCCCGGGCCCTCCCCACTGTGGCTGCTGGTGGTGCTCGTACTGGTTCTGGCCCTGGGTGGTCCGGCGTCCATGATCGGCTTTGACTTCGCCCGCACGTTCAACCCCTCACACCGCATGGGCACGGCCACAGGAATCGTCAACGTGGGCGGATTCGTGGCGGCACTGGTGACTATGTTCGCCATTGGCCTGATCCTTGACCTCATCAACTCATCCAGCGGAACTCCCGGTGACCTGTTCTCACTGGACGCTTTCCGGGTGGCCTTGTCCTTCCAATTTTTGGTGTTTGGCGCAGGCATTGCGGCGGTGATTATCATCCGCCGCAGGGTCAGGCGCTCCATGGCTGCTCAAGGCGAAAGCATTCCGCCATGGCGCGATGTACTTGCGGACAACAAGCGCAGGCGCCAGCAGTACAAGCACGAGGAAAAGACCCGCCGCGAGGACCGCAAATAAGCCGTCCCGCAAGTTTTCCCGGTGTTTCATGCGGATCGGCGGCTGCGTTGTCCACAGATTTGGCATTTTCGCGAAATTGCTCTGGTTCCCCGTCCTGGCGGGCAGCACCCTTGAGACATGAGAAAACAAGTAGACAAGATCAGGGTCAGCGCCGGTGAGGACCTCCTGGCCTTCATTCCCCACATGATGGGGTACTGGCCGCGAGACAGCATTGTGTGCATCGGCATGAACGGCAAACTGCTTCGGGCCACCATGCGGCTGGATCTGCCCCCGAATGATTCCGCAGAAGCCGCCCATTTTGCCAAGCTTGCCGCCAGTCAAATGGCCAGCGATCACGAAGCCAACGGATGCCTCATAGCCATTTTTGGTCGCGAGGATTGGCTGGATCCTGCGCAATGCCCGCAAGGACGGGTGTATCGGCAACTTCGCAAGGCTTTTGACAAAGTTGGCCTGCCAGTTCGTGATGGATGGTATGTGGGAACTGAGCATTGGCGCAGCCTTGAGTGCGGCGACGGACTGTGCTGCCCGTGGCCTGGAAAAGACAACGCGTCCATCAGGGAGAGCTTTGTCAATGCCGAGTTCATTTTCCGGGGCAGTATGGTCCGTGAAAGTCCCAGGGAGCAGATCGCTGCCCAAATCGCCGTCCATGACACCGACTTCGCCCAAGCCGTTCAAACTGCCGGTGAGAAGTACCAGGGAGTCCTGGCCCGCTCCGGACTGGCGGCGCGCCAGCTCGCTGTCACCTTGGGCGCATGGGAGCACAGCTTGTGCCTCTGGCCGGTGACTCCGGACCAGCACCTGAGCGCCTACCTGCTGGCAAGCTTGCAGGACGTCTCGGTGCGGGACACGCTCATGGTGGCGCTGGCCACCTCCTGCGAGTACGCGTTGGCGGGGGCTGCCGCCAATGGACTCCTGCATGCAGATGCCGGCCCATTGGTGGTCCCGGCCAATTGGTACGGGGGCAATCAGGCCGCCGACCAGCAAGTCACCATGAACCATGTCCCTGCGGATCTCCTTCACGCCGCGGGTCGGGATTTTGGCAACATCCTGATGGGTGGTGCCGATTGTCAGGGTGCAGGCGACGGCAACGTTGCGCCGAACTGGCCCAGGTTGGACGGCGCCGAACCGCTCTTGAAGTTCCTTGCGGCCAGCACTGAAGGGGCTGATAAGGCGCCCTTGCTGTGCGTCCTGGGGTGGATTCAATGGTGCAAGGGGCGCGGAACGTGGGCCGGGGGTTACTTTGCCGCTTGTGAGGCGCAGCAGCCTGGATACAAATTGGCCAGCATGCTGGACCAGCTTCTTTCCGTTGGCTACATCGCCGAGTATGCCAAGAACCCCCAGACAGCCTGGCCCGGCTATGAGGACGGCGGCGAAGCTCGCGAGGCAGCGGCGTAATCCTTCCTCTGCCCCATTGCGGGCGTGCCGTGGGCGGGCCGTCGTGGGGAAGGCTCCCGCTTTCGGACAACAATTCTTGCCACTATGAGATTTGTTGCACAGATCCATGCCCAAAACGGCTGCGTACGGCATGGGGCAGCGGGTAAAACATGAGAGACTATAAGCCGAGACCCGGTTGGGTTCGTGTTGACGTACTACCAATGTTTGGACAATTTGGCCCGGGAGATCTTTTCCGGGGCGGTGGGAACAACCCCGCGTTGCAAGGAGTTATACCTTGTGACCCTCCAAGCAAACGTGGTGCGATAAGCAACATGGACTTGACAGGGTCATAGTGGTGTTGCCCCAAGGTAACTCCACAGACCGCCGTAAGAAAGGTTTTCTGTGTCTGCTACTGCCAAGAGCAAAGTCTCCACAATCAAGGAGATCGAGGACCCCGCATCCTCAGCGACCGTGCCGCTGACTCCAGCAGAGAAGCGGGCTGCCACGATCGCCGCCAAGAAGGCTGCCATAGCCGCTGGCGAAGAGGCCCCCGCCGCAGCGAAGGCTGCCCCCAAAAAAGCTGCCACGCGTCGCGGCAAAGCCAAAGACGAAGACGAGTCATCGGCTGAGGCTGTTGTGCCCGAGGATGAAGAGAACGACGACGCCGCCCCGGAGCGCCCCGTCGCCACCGGAACAGGATTCGTTTACTCGGACTCTGATGACGATGACGCCCCCGTCCAGCAGGTCATGTCGGCAGGTGCCACCGCCGACCCCGTTAAGGACTACCTGAAGCAGATCGGTAAGGTTGCCCTGCTCAACGCTGAGCAGGAAGTCGACCTTGCCCTGCGCATTGAGGCCGGCCTTTTCGCCACCGAGAAGCTCGCTGCTGACCCCGACGCCATGGACGACCAGCTCCGACGCGACCTGGTTCGCATCGTGCACGACGGCAAGCGCGCCAAGAACCACCTGCTGGAGGCCAACCTTCGTCTGGTTGTTTCGCTGGCAAAGCGCTACACCGGCCGCGGCATGCTTTTCCTGGACCTCATCCAGGAAGGCAACTTGGGCCTGATCCGTGCAGTGGAGAAGTTCGACTACACCAAGGGCTTCAAGTTCTCCACCTACGCAACTTGGTGGATCCGCCAGGCCATCACCCGTGCCATGGCTGACCAGGCGCGCACCATTCGCATCCCCGTACACATGGTTGAGGTCATCAACAAGCTGGCACGCGTTCAGCGCCAGATGCTGCAGGACTTGGGCCGCGAACCAACACCGGAAGAATTGGCCAAGGAATTGGACATGACCCCGGAAAAGGTTGTTGAGGTTCAGAAGTACGGCCGCGAACCCATCTCCCTGCACACCCCCCTGGGTGAAGACGGAGACTCCGAGTTCGGTGACTTGATTGAAGACTCCGAAGCCGTGGTCCCCGCTGACGCCGTCTCCTTCACCTTGTTGCAGGAACAGCTGCACTCCGTTCTGGACACCTTGTCAGAGCGTGAAGCAGGCGTGGTTGCCATGCGCTTTGGTTTGACCGATGGCCAGCCGAAGACTTTAGACGAAATCGGCAAGGTCTACGGCGTTACGCGTGAGCGTATCCGCCAGATCGAATCCAAGACGATGTCCAAGCTGCGCCACCCCTCGCGTTCACAGGTTCTGCGCGACTACCTGGACTAATCCCCACCGACCGGCCCGAAAAATCGCCGGCGCGATTTTTCGGGAACCTGGTCGGCGGGGCCCCAAATATGCGCGGTGCTGCAACTGACCCGCAGAAAACGCCGAAAATCGCGTCAAAAACGCTTATTTTCGCCGTTTTCTGCGGGTCAGTTGTTTAAGGGCAGAAAGAAAGGCCCCGAACAATGTCCGGGGCCTTTCCTTATCTTGCAAGCATTGATCGAGTCTTAGTCGTCCGCGACAGGTGCCTTTTCGTGCAGGCGGCCGGTTTCGTCGTGCCACTGGGATGACAACGGCTTCAACGTGGCTTCAACCGCGCGGGCGTGGTGGCCGCAGAAGAGCAGCTCGCCGCCGGAGGACTCCAACACTACGCGTACATATGCCTGTGCGCCGCAACGGTCGCAGCGGTCAAGGGTGCTCAGCTCGTGGCTGGCGATGGCGGTGGTAGTCATGATGGCCTCCTTCATAGATCTTGATACCTATATAACCATTATTCGGAGCGGATCCATCCTTGGATGGTTCCACTTTCGCTAACCGCGTAGCCCCCACTGGGCGGCCAGCCTGCCAGCGGGAGTGCCCGGAAGCGGTTAAACTTGAACAAGCGCTTTTTTGCGCATCAGGCATTTTGCCGCCTTTCCGCAGTCCCTCGCAGTCCCCAAAGGAGTATGTCCACAGTGGCACGCCAAAGTTCCGATTACAGCGCCCGCCATCTCTCCGTCCTGGAGGGATTGGAAGCAGTGCGCAAGCGCCCCGGAATGTACATTGGATCCACGGACTCACGGGGTTTGATGCACTGCCTGTGGGAAATCATTGACAACTCGGTGGACGAGGCCCTGGCCGGCTATGGTCAGCACATTACCGTCATTCTGCACAAGGACAGCTCGGTGGAGGTGCACGACGACGGCCGTGGCATCCCCGTGGATGTGGAACCAAAAACTGGGCTCAGCGGCGTTGAAGTGGTTCTGACCAAACTGCACGCCGGTGGCAAGTTCGGCGGCAGCTCCTATGCGGCGTCCGGTGGCCTGCACGGTGTGGGTGCCAGTGTGGTCAACGCCCTGTCGGCGCGCATGGACGCCCAGGTTGACCGAGGCGGGAAGACCTATCAAATGAGTTTCCGCCGCGGCGAGCCGGGACACTTCAAGGATGTTGGCAAGTCGCTCAGTCCCGATGTTCCTTTTGAGCCCTTCGTGGAAAAGTCTGGGCTGGATATTGTGGGCACCACCAAGCGTGGTGTGACAGGGACCCGCATCAGGTATTGGGCCGACCCCCAAATCTTCACCAAGGACGCCAGGTTCTCCTACGAGGAATTGGTTTCCCGTGCCCGCCAAACATCCTTCCTGGTGCCGGGGCTGCGCCTCAGGGTTGTTGATGAGCGCCGGGTTCCGGGAACGCCCGGAGAATTTGCCACGCATGAGGAAGTTTTCCACCACGACGGCGGAATCTCCGAGTTTGTGGATTTCCTCGCCGTGGGTGGAGGTGTCACAGACATTTGGCGCCTGCAGGGCCACGGCACCTTTACCGAAACAGTCCCGGTGCTTAACGCCGAGGGCCGGTTGGAAAGTACCGCCGTGGAGCGCGACTGCGAGGTGGACATTGCCCTGCGCTGGGGTGTCGGCTATGACACCACCATGCGCAGTTTCGTCAATATCATTGCCACGCCCAAGGGCGGCCGGCACCAGGAAGGCTTTGAGCAGGCACTGCTGAAAACCTTCCGCAAGGTCATTGAGACCAATGCCCGCAAGCTCAAGGCCGGCAATGACAAAGTTGAGAAGGACGATGTCATGGCCGGGCTTACGGCTGTTTTGACAGTACGTTTGGCTGAGCCGCAATTTGAGGGGCAAACCAAGGAAATCTTGGGCACCCCGGCAGTGAAGAACATTGTGGCACGTGTGGTTGAAAATGAGTTGAAGGAAAAGCTCAACTCCACCGCACGCGGGGAAAAGATCCAGGCCGCCACGTTGCTGGAAAAGGTTGTTTCGGAGATGAAGTCACGCATCTCCGCCCGGGTGCACAAGGAAACCCAGCGTCGCAAGACCGCGCTGGAGTCCTCGTCCCTGCCCACCAAGCTGGCCGATTGCCGCAGCAATGATGTTGCCAAGACGGAACTTTTCATTGTTGAAGGTGACAGCGCGCTGGGCACGGCAAAACTTGCCCGCTCCTCGGACTTTCAGGCGTTGCTGCCCATCCGCGGCAAGATCCTGAACGTCCAAAAAGCATCAGTGGGGGACATGCTGGCCAACGCCGAATGTGCGGCACTGATCCAGGTGGTCGGTGCCGGTTCGGGCAGGAGCTTTGACGTCTCGGCTGCCCGCTATGGCAAGGTCATTTTGATGACGGACGCCGACGTGGACGGCGCCCACATCCGCACGCTTCTGCTGACCCTGTTCTTCCGCTATATGCGCCCCATGATCGACGCCGGAAACGTCTATGCGGCCGTTCCTCCGCTGCACCGGGTGGAGGTCATCAACGCCGGCGCCAAGGCCAACGAGATGATTTACACTTACTCGGAGAAGGAACTGCACACAGTTCTGGCCAAGCTGGAGAAGACCAACAAGAAGTACAAGATCCCGATCCAGCGCTACAAGGGCTTGGGCGAAATGGATGCCGAACAGCTGGCTGAAACCACCATGGATCCGCGGCACAGAATGCTGCGCCGTGTCACCAGTGCCGATGCCGACAGGGCTGAGCACACCTTTGAACTGCTCATGGGCTCGGAAGTGGCACCCCGCAAGGAATTCATCGTGGCCGGCAGTGAGTACCTGGACCAGGGCCGCATCGACGCGTAGCCGCTGGGGCGCCTACTGCGGCAGGATCCCCGGCACCACCAGCAAGGCTGTAGGGACGGCCAGCAACAACAGCGCACCCACAACGATGAGGGCCTGCAGGCCCGCGCCCAGACTCGGCGCGGGAGTCAGCAGCCTGCTGAGGCGGGCCGAGGTGGTGGCGGGAGTGTCAATCTGGGCTGAACTGTCCTGCACCAGGGCCGCGGCCGGAAGTTGTGCTGAACCACTGGCCACCAAGGCGATGGCGGTGACCAAGGTGGACTTGCTCACCGAACGCAAGGCCACGTCGTCGGCCATAATTTCTATCAGCGACGAGACGGCCCGCTGGGCAAGCTTGGAGGTGGGCAGCCATGGCAGTGCGGAGCGCCACGCGGCGAAGGCCCAGAGCAGCAGGTGGTGGTGCTGGGTCAGATGCGTTTGTTCGTGCAACAGCACGGCTCGCAGTTCCTCGGGGGAGAGCAGCTCAAGGAGGCCGTCGGAGAGGACGGTGACCGAGCGTGACCCGCCGGGAAGACAGTAGGCAACGGGCGCCTGATGGTTGATGACCACTGTGCCGGGGCGGTCGTTTGAGGGTGAGCTGAGGATGTTCAGCAAGTCCCGGTGCCGGCGGCGTTGCTGTTGGATGCGGAAGTATGTCAGCCACAATGTGAAGACCAAATGTGCCGAAAGCAATGCCGCTGCGCTCAGGGCAAAGGCGTGGATCAGGCCCAAGGTGTCCAGTGATTCCGTGCCCAGAAAGATCCGGACCAAACCCCGCAGGCCGCTGGCAAGGTTGTTGCCCAAGGGGACCAGGCCGTAACAGAGCATGGCGCCGATCATGGACAAGCCACCGGCAAGGGCAATGGACTGCCACAGCACCATGGCAGCAAAAGGCGCGCGCGCGGGCCAGGTTGCGCGGGCCAGGAAAACGGGAACCGGCCAAGCCAAGACCACAGCCAAGGCGGCAAGGAACCAAGAGGTCCAGTACATGCTTAATAACCTACAGTGTCTGCGCGGTGGTTAAAACGCTAGTAACCACTCTTGTGAGAGCGGTTACTAGCGGCCCAAGAGCTTGCGCAGAGTTTCGGCTTCGCCGTCGCTGACGGTTCCAATGAAGCGTGCCAGAACAGCTTCACGGTCAGTGGCTGAACCCAAAACTTCAAGCATCAGCTCGGCGGTGTGATCAGCCCTGCTGGTCACGGCGCGGTAGCGGTGCGGACGTGAGGCACGTTCGCGCTCCACCAGGCCCTTTTTCTCCAACCGGGACAGAACTGTTAAGACAGTTGTCACTGCCAAGGGACGGGATTCCGTTGCTCCGTCATCCCCTGAGGGGCGCTGTGAGAGAAGGTCACGCAGGATGTTGGCCGTGATGGCTTCCTGATGCTCCCACAAGAGGTCCATGACGGCCCTTTCGAGGTCTCCAAGTGTTGCCATTTACTTCCTTAAGTCACATCGTCCCAATGGTGTGGCACAAAAAACATCTAGCCACGTCACAACTCTACAGGTTTTGACAGCAAAGTTCTACACAGGGTAGAACTAGTAGTTCTACATGTTGTAGAAATTAGATGTGGTTCTGCAATTTCACGGATGAGGGGAAGTTAGTGGACGCTCTGGACATAGCCCGGTGGCAATTTGGGATTGTGACGGTCTATCACTTCTTGATGGTGCCGCTCACCATCGGGCTTGGCACGCTGGTGGCGATCTTACAGACGCGCTGGCACCAAACCGGCAAAGAAGAATATCTGCGCATGACCAAGTTCTGGGGCAAGCTGTTCCTGATCAACTTCATCATGGGTGTGGCCACAGGCATTGTTCAAGAGTTCCAATTCGGCATGGCCTGGAGCGAATACAGCCGCTTTGTGGGCGACGTCTTCGGTGCCCCGCTGGCCATGGAAGCCCTGCTGGCTTTCTTTGTGGAATCAACCTTCCTGGGTCTGTGGATTTTTGGCTGGAAGAAGTTGCCCGCCAAGGTGCACCTCGCCTGTTTGTGGATTGCGGTGGCCGGTTCCATTGTCTCGGCGTACTTCATCCTGGTGGCCAACTCCTGGATGCAGCACCCCGTGGGCGTTGAAATGATCAACGGGCGCCCCCAAATGGTGGATGCCTGGGCGGTCTTCACCAACAACACAGCCATCGTGGCGTTCTTCCACACCATCACAGGTGCACTGGCAGTAGCCGGCGGCTTTCTGCTGGGCATCGCCTGGTACCAGCTGTGGCGCCGGCGCAAGGACGGCATCGACACCGTTGACGCCACAGGCAAGGTCATTGTGGGGGAGTCGGCCACCATCCCGGGCCGCGACAAGAAGGACCACGCGGTCTGGATCAAGTCGCTGCGCATTGGTGCAGTGGTTGCCATGATCGCCTTCGCCGGAACAACCATTTCCGGTGACGTTCAGGCAAAGCTGATGTTTGAACAGCAGCCCATGAAAATGGCAGCTGCCGAGGCCGCCTGCCACGACGGTACCGGCTTCTCCATCCTCTCCATTGGCGACGTCGGCAGCCGGGACTGTTCCGACGTCGTCGCAGTCATGGAAATCCCCGGACTGCTCTCCTTCTTGGCGAGCGGCGACTTCACCACGGAGGTCAGGGGAGTGAACACCCTGGTGCCCGAGTATCAGGAACGCTTCGGCACCCACCTCTCCGATGACCCCATGTACGGTTCACGGGCGGGGCAGGAAATCAACTACGTGCCCATCATGGCTGTCACCTACTGGGGCTTCCGGATGATGATCGGCTTCGGCGGGCTGGCCGCGATGGCCGCCGGCGTGGCGCTGTGGCTCACCCGCAAGGGCACCGTACCGCGCTCCAAGGGCCTCATGCGCCTGGCCCTGATAGGCATCCTGGCACCCTTTGGTGCCAACGCGGCAGGCTGGATCTTCACCGAAATGGGCCGCCAACCCTTTGTGGTGGCCCCCAACCCTGCCATGAGCGGCATTGACCAAGTCTTCATGTTCACGGCCTCGGCCGTTTCGCCCGGCGTGTCCGCAGGGGAGATGATCTTCTCCCTGGTGGCCCTGACATCCGTTTATGCGGTGTTGTTGGTGGTGGAAGTGAAGCTGCTGACCAAGTACGTCCGGGGCGGGGTGGTCTCCGCCATGCCGGAGCTGGATCAGACCCAGCCCAGGAAGGACGACGGCGGCACCAGCCCCGGAGGGGAGGGAGACGACGATGTCCTTGCGTTTGCCTACTAACGTGCCCCACCCACATGACCATGAGATTGCCCACCTCGAGCTGCTGGAGCCGAAGGACTAATGATGGATTTTCTGCCTACTTTATGGTTCATACTGATTGCCGTGCTCTGGGTCGGCTACCTCTTCCTTGAAGGATTCGACTTGGGCGTTGGCATGCTCATGAAGACTTTCGCCCGCGGCGAGAAGGAACGCCGGGTGCTGCTGAACACCGTGGGACCTGTGTGGGATGGCAACGAAGTGTGGCTGCTGACGGCCGGCGGCGCCACCTTTGCGGCGTTCCCGTTCTGGTATGCATCGCTCTTCTCCGCCCTCTACCTTCCCCTGGTCTTTGTGCTGCTGGCGTTGATTTTCCGTGCCGTGGCCTTTGAATACCGTGGCAAGGTGCATTCTGACACCTGGCGCAAAGTCTGGGACTGGGCCATCGCCCTGGGCTCCCTTGTTGCCGCCTTCGGCATTGGTGCCATGCTGGCGCTGACCACCACGGGACTGCCGCTGAACGCCAATGGCGACAGGGTGGGCGGCCCCTTTGCATGGTTCAGCTGGTACGCAGTGCTGGGTGGCCTGGCCGTGGTTGGCTTTGCCTTGATTCATGCAGCCGCGTTCGTTGCCTTGAAGACCGACGGCGACATCCGCCACCGTGCCCGCCGTCTGGTGGGGCGTTGGATGCCTGTGGGCCTGTTGCCCCTGGCGCTCTGGGCCATTCTGGTTGCCCTGCAGCACGGCAAGTGGTTCAGCTGGATTCTCATTGCGGTTGCCGTGGTTGCCGCCGTGACATCCTGGCTGGCCAACCGGTCAGACCGCGAAGGCTGGAGCTTCCTGGCCATGGGGGTATTCCTCTTGAGCGGTGCGGCAGCCATCTTCAGCGCTGTCTACCCCGTGGTGCTGCCATCCACCCTGGATCCGTTGTGGAACTTGACGGTGGAAAACGCGTCATCCTCCAGCTACACCCTGGGTTTGATGTCCATTGTGGCAGCCGTGGGTGTGCCTCTGGTGCTCGCTTACCAGGCGTGGACGTATTGGGTGTTCCGCCAGCGCATCAGCGTAGACAGCCTGCCTGCACCGGTGGACTTTGCCGCTGCTGTTGGCGCCAAAGAAAAGGTAGAAGCCATGGGCGGTAAGGCCTAATATGAGTCCCCGCCCCGTACTCCCTGCCGGAAAATCAACCCGACTGGCACTGGCCGGACTTGCCGCTCTGGCAGCCATCAAGGCTGTGGCCCTGGTTCTCCTGATGGGCGCCTTGGCCCATGCACTGGGGCAGTGGGCCGCCGGAGCACCACTGGATACAGTAAAACTGCTGGTCCAAGGTGGCTTGGGGGCGGGATTCTTGGGCGCATCCGTCTGGGGTCAGCAGATCCTGGCCCGCCGCGCCGCCCTGGGCACCAAGGAAGAACTGCGGGCGAAATTGGTGGCCCACAGGTTGAGCCCCCGGGCAGGCCGGAGCGGCGGCAGCGTGGGTGCCGAGGGCATGCTGGCCAGCCGTGGCTTGGACGGCCTGGACAACTACTTCAGCGCCTACCTGCCGGCACTTGTCACCTGTGCCGTCCTGCCAGTGATGGTTGGGGTGCAGATACTGATCTCCGACTGGGTCAGCGCCTTGATTGTGGTGCTGACAGTTCCCTTGGTGCCGGTCTTCATGATCCTGATTGGCTTCCACACCCAGGAGCGGGTGGAGCTGGCTGCCAGCGGTTTGGACAGGCTCTCCAACCATTTGCTGGAGCTTGCCCGCGGACTGCCAGTGCTCGTTGGCCTGCGCCGGGCAAGGGCCCAACGCAAAGCGTTGGCCAACGTTTGCGAGGCATACCGCACATCAACGATGGCCACCTTGCGCACGGCATTCCTCTCGTCCATGGCCCTGGAACTTATCAGCACCATCTCGGTGGCCGTGGTGGCCGTGTTCATCGGCGTCCGGCTGGTCTACGGGGGCATGCCCCTGGAAGCAGGTCTACTGGCGTTGATGCTGGCGCCGGAATGCTACCGCCCGCTGCGTGACCTGGGCGCTGCCCACCACGGCAGCGAGGACGGTGTGGAAGCCCTGCGCCGCGTCACGGAAATTCTCGAGCACGGATCCGAAGCGCTGCAGGATCCGCCCGCCGCCGCCGCGCTGGAGGAGGCTGGCCAGACCGCTCCTGCTGCCAGCAACGACAAGCCTCAAAACGCCGTGATGTGGACGCGCCACCTCACTGTCCGCTATCCGGGCCGGAGTGCCGCGGCCGTGCAGGATTTCACGGCTTCCCTGGCTCCCGGTGAGGCACTTGTTCTCAGCACAGCCAGCGGCACGGGCAAGTCGACCGTTTTGGCCGCCCTTGCAGGTGTCCTGCCCAGCTCGGGCGACGGCGCGGCAGAGACAACCGGTTCCCTGCATGTGCCTGCCCCCGAGGCCATGGTTTTTGTCTCACAACACCCCGTCTTCACCGAAGACACCGTGTTGGCCGAACTTGCCCTCTACGCTGGCGGGCCTGCGGCGATCGAGGTGGATGAGTCTGCACTCATGAGTGCACTGGCGACTGTCAACGCAGCCCATTTGGCCCATCGAACAGTTGCGGATTGCAGCCCCGGCGAGCTTCGTCGCGTGGCTGTGGCTCGAGCCCTGGCCCGTATTGGTGCAGATCCCGGCGTGGAGCTTGCACTCTTTGATGAACCAACTGCACACCTTGATCGTGCATCCGCTGCTGCCGTGCGCCAGGCACTCGCGGCGCTGGAGGGCTCCGTGGCAGTGGTTGCGGCCACCCACGATCAGCTGCTGGCAGGCATGCTGGGCTGCATCCAGAGGATTGACACGGCTGCAAGCGACGGCCGAAATGCCCTTGTGGATCCGCTGGGCACTGCGGAGCCAGCTGGCCAGGTTGACGCCGACATGCGGGGATCCACCGCATCGCAACCTCACGAGCTGCCGCCACTCAAATGGCGCCATCTGCGGCACCTTCCCCTGCGTTCTCCGCGCTTTGCCGCCGGCGTGTTGGTGGCCGTGCTGGCAATGCTCTGCGCCGCAGCGCTGTCAGGAATTTCCGGTTGGCTGATTGTGTGGGCGGCCGAGCGGCCTCCCATGCTCTACTTGTTGACGTTGATCGTGGGAGTGCGGACCTTTGGCATTGGCCGCTCCGTGTTGCGGTACAGCGAACGGCTTCTGGTGCACGACGCCGTCTTCCGTTGGGCCAGCGAACTCCGGCTCAAGCTCTGGGATTCACTGGGGTCCTCGGTGCTTCATTGGGGCAAACTGACCCGAACGGGGGGTGCCTTGGGAACCCTGGTGGCGGATGTGGACGAACTGCGTGACGCAGTGCCCCGGGCAGTGGTGCCCATCCCGGCAGCCATCCTGTCCTACGGTGCCGTGTTGCTCTCCGTGTACTTGCTGGTCCCGGAAGTGGCGGGCCTGGTGGTCGTGGTGGGTATTCTGAGCCTTGTGGTCCTGCCCGTCCTGGTTTTGGCGGCCCAGCGCAAGGCTTCTGCGGCGGCAGCGGTCCACCGGGTTTGGCTGGCAGGGCGCGTCACCACCTTGCTGGCTGCTGCTGATCAGCTCGCTGCCAATGGTGTTGGCGGCGTCCAAACCGCGCGTTTCGTGGCCGAGGATGCTCAGGTGGCCAAACCTTTGCGCCGGCTGGCCTGGGCCGACGGCTTTGGTCAAAGCGCTGTGTCGGTGTTGACGGCCGTGGCTGCCGTGGCCGTCACCATTGCGGCCATTGGCGCCGGGGTTGATCCGCGCGCCGCAGCCGTGGCGGCCCTGCTCATGCTCGCCTTGTCGGAGCCGTTCTCTCAATTCATCGAGGCCGTCTCGGCGCTGCCTGCCCTGGCCACACTGATGCGCAGGACACTGCCGCTGCTTGATGTGCCGCCCACAGTGGTTGCGGAGGCGGAGGAAATCCAGGCGGCAGCCAGTTCAGCGGCAGCCGCCCGCGTCACCACAGTGTCAGTTGAAGCCATTGCTGCGCGCTACCCGCAGGCGCAGGAGCCGGTGTTTGCCCAAGTCAGTGGCGGGGTCCAGCGGGGCCAATGGTGGAGTGTGAGCGGGCCGTCGGGCTCCGGAAAGTCAACGCTGCTGGCCGTGCTTTTGGGCTTCCTGCGTCCGGAGGCCGGGCGTTACACGCTCAATGGAGACCCCGCAACGGCTGCCACCCTGGCGCGCATTGCCTGGTGCCCGCAGGACGCCTACCTGTTCAATTCCACCTTGCGCGCCAACCTTGCCCTGGCCAAGCCCGCCGCCAGCACCCCCTCGGATGCCGAACTGTCCCAGGCGCTGGGCACCGTGGGTCTGGGACCCTGGTTCGCGTCGTTACCGCTGGGCCTTGACACGCGTGTGGGACCTGGCGGGCATCACCTCTCCGGCGGACAGCGGACCCGGGTGTCGGTGGCCCGAACGCTGGTGGCCGGGGCCGACGTCGTTCTCCTGGATGAACCCACCGCCCACCTGGGCCAGGACGAGGCCGGGGAGCTGGTGCGTGAGCTGCGGGATGCCTTGGCAGGTGCCGCGGTGGTGCTGGTGACGCACGACGACGAACTTGCCCAAGGCGCCGACACCCACCTGCGCCTGGGTGCGGGGGAGGCGGCGGCCCAGGCGGCGCGTGCCTAGTGCCCCGGCGGTCAGACATCAGCCGATCATGAACTCGCGCGGGGCGAGCGCGCGCGAGACGATCCGGATGTCGCCGATTGTCCCGATCCAGGTCTTGTCCAGCTGGCCCGCCCACGAGTAGACGCCAACGGCCCATGGGGCGCCGGACTGTGACCCGGCCAGGCCTCTATTGACGGTGGAGGGATTGCGGACCACGGCGCATCCGTCGACGTACATGGTGGTGAGGCGGCCGTCGTTGACGACTGCCACATGCCACCAGCGGGAAGTTCGGAGTTCGTGTCCCCAGTTCGTCACCGAGCGGTCCAAGTTGGTCGGGTAGACGCACCACTGCAGCTCGGGCCCGCCGCTGATGGACAGTGTTGCGGCGGGTTCCTCGACCTCACCGTTGACCCGGCCGGCTGCCTTGGCAGAGATCCAGCGAGAGATGATGGCGCTCCAGGCAGAGTCTCCGGTGAACGGCTCCGGAAACTTGAAGAACGCCTCGAAGGTGTAGCCGCTCTCAAATGCGGCCTTGTTGATGGGGGCCGTGTCAACCGTGAGCAGGTAGGCGCCGGTGTCCTTGGTTCCGGAGAACTCCAACGACGATCCGGCCGGCTGTGCCGGGTGGCAGTCCTTGGCGAAGGCCAGCGGAACCGTTGATGGCCCGGCCACGACGAGCGTGTTCCCGCGGCCCGATGCGTCGTCGATCTGCCGGCCCGTGGCCAGGGACCCGGATCCCTCGAACCGCCAGTAGGCCTCAGTGCCGGGGATGACCAGCGCGGAGGCCGGACGGGGCTCCCGCTGGACATGCGGCTTCAGGGCCGGTGGCAGGGCGAAGGAGAAGCGGTCGGTTTCGGCTGTGAGCTGCAGTTCCTCGCTCTCAAGTTCGTTGAGGCCGCCAGCTCCAATGTGCGGCACCTCGGTGGAAACATCCACCACGCCCCGGTCAAGGTCGAAGCGGTAGAGCCGCACCGCGGCCGCACCGCCGTAGTAAAGCTGCTGGTAGTTCGCGAGGTGGAGTTCCACCGGCTGACCTGACACATTGTTCTGGATCAGGCGCCCGGAGGGCCAGAAGTGGCCGTTTATGCTGAGGAAGACCTGCTTGTGGTCCTTGATGAGGTTGTCCCAAACGAGCTTGCCGTGGCTGCTGAGAACCCCCGTTCCGCTGTCTGCGCTGATGGCATCGTGGACGGTGATGATGGTGGGCAGCTGGGCATTCGCTTCGAGCACGGAACGAGCCCAGACAATCCCGGCCGCAGACAGGCGCCAGTCCAGGGCCAGCAGCAGGAACCGCGTCCCTGCCCCGTCAAAGGTGTAGGCGGAGTTGTATCCGCCGGCGTCCCGGGCAATGCGCTGGCGGGACGTGAGCTGTGCAAAGGTGTCCAGGAACGGGGTTGGACCCCGTTGGTCGTCCGTATTTGAGTTCGGAAGATCGTGGTTGCCTGCCACCACGGAGAACGGGATCTTCTTCTTGGCGAGAATGTCAAAGGGCTTCTTCGCGGCCGCGATCTCCTGTGCGAGCCCGTTCTGCACCACATCGCCGAGGTGGGCGACGAAGGCGAGGTCCTTGATGGTGGCGAGGTGCTTCATGGTCTCGGTGAGCGGTTCGGGGTGGAGCGACTCGCCGTCGAACAAGTACTGGGTGTCCGGGATGACGGCGAGTGTGAACACGCGCCCGGAGCCGGACGCCGGGGTCGCAGGTGCGGCTGCGCGTGCAGGCTGGGACAGCAGCATGGGTGCGGCCGCGGCAGCCCCGGCACCAGCGAGCCCGCCGGCAAGAATGGAGCGGCGTGAAAGTGTGGTTGACATGCCAGCGACCGTACGGGGACTTGTTGAACGGGTGGACACGGCGGCGTAAACGACGGACGAAATCCCCGCGGCCTGGCCTGGCGCGTTTCAGCATCGCGTGGACACCGAGAACCCCAGACGGTTCAGGCGTTGATGTCGTGAAGGTGGTGGATCACGTCGTGGAGGAAATAGCCCGAGAGCGTCACCACGGTGAAGACCGAACCATTGCTGCGCAGGCCGCGCCGCTGCCAGGCCTCTAGCGGGACGGCGCCAAACGCGGACGCAGCGTCAAGGCCGTTTTGCACCAGGTCTGCTGACACCTCATCGGGATCCAGCTGGGAGTAGCCGCCCTCAACCGCCGCCTGGTCTTGGTCCCAATTGGCAAAGCTGGGGTTGTCCTGGCTGAGCATGAGCTCCAGGCGGGTGGTGAAAACTTCAAACACGTCCCTGACGTGGGCACTGTATTCCAGTACGGACCAGGTGGCCGAATTGGGCCGTTCCTCAACGTTGGGGCCCTTGAGGGCCGCCTGCCAGCGGGGCAGCAGAGCCGGAATTGTGGTTGCCACGGAGGCCGGTGTGACCTCCTGCGCATTGAATCCGCACTCGGGGCACGGCTTGGAGAGGATCCATGTCCAGTCTTTATTGTCAGCAATGATGGCCATGGCTTGAGTCTATGCCGCAAGGACCCGACGTTGCGTTTTACGACGGCAACCGCACGCCGCTGTCGAAACGGTGTTTCGCTGATGATTTATCACCAGCGAAACACCGTTTCGACAGCGGATTGGGACATGTCAGTCGCTGGGCAGCTCAAATGCCTCTTGTGTGCTGGCCGGAATGGGTGCTGGATCCACGGTGGGTGCCGGCGGCGCGCTGTGCGTGCTGGGCATCCCGTCGGCAGCGCCGGTTGTTGAGCCGGGACCAGCAACAGCGGTGCCAGCCTCAGCTGACGTGGACCCCGTCAAGCTGGGCCCAATCAGGTCAATACTGGCGCCCAGTGCCACACCGGATCCATCACGGTGCCCGTGCTCCACCGGCAAGGCCCGTGCAACGCCCGTACTGGAGGAGGACTTGGCGGGTCCGTGGCCGGCCCACGCAGCAAGCAGTGCGTCTTCACCCTTGAGGAAACGGTGCGCCCGAACGCCGCCGGTGGCCCTGCCCTTGGCCGGGTACTCGCTCAACGCTGTCACCTTGGCGGAGCCCTGCGGGGTACCCGGCAGGGCGTCCTGTCCGCCGGAAATGGTGACCACAACAGCGTCCGGATCGTTGGGGGAGACCACGTTGAAGCTGATCACCTGGTCCCCGGCAGCCAATTTGATGCCGGCCATGCCACCGGCTGTGCGCCCTTGCGGACGAACGTTGGCGGCACTGTACCGAAGCAATTGGGCGCCCTGGGTGATGAACACAAGATCGTCGTCGTCCGTGGAAACGCCTGCGCCCACCACAAAATCCTTGGGCTTGAGGGCAATATATTCCCAGTCGTCGCGGTTCAGCGGGTACTCGGGGGTGACCCGCTTGACCACACCGGCGGCGGTGCCCACGGCAAAGACAGCATTCAGCGGCATAAAGCCCACCAGCGTTTCGCCCTTGGTCAGGGTGATGAAGTCCTTGGCGGCCACACCTCCGGCCAAGTTGGGCAGTGCGGCGGTGGGTGGCAGCACGGGCATGTCCACCACCTGCAGGCGCAGCATGCGGCCCAGCGACGTCAGTGCGCCAATCTCGGACCGGGCGCTGGTCTGCAGCACCGAGGAGAACACGTCGTGCTTGCTCCGCCCACCGGATTCCACGAGCGGATCCGCCGTGCTGGTCCGGGCGATCTGGCCCGTGGCGCTCAGCAGCACCCAGCAGGGGTCATCGGCGATTTCCAGGGCCAGGGGAGCAGCCTTGCCGGCGGGGCCAGCGGCAAGCGCCTTGGCCACCGAGGGGGCCAGCGCTTCAGATTCCAGCAGCACGGTGCGGCGCGGGGTGGCGTATTTGCCGGCAACCTCGCCCAGCTCATCCGTGACGAGTTGACGCAGCAGCTCCTCCGAGCCCAGAATCGCCTCCAGGGAAGCAATTTCGCGGCGCAAATCATCGCGCTCGGCTTCCAACTTCACCATCGAGAAGCGGGTGAGCTGGCGCAGCTGCAGGTCCAGGATGTAGTTGGCCTGGATCTCGGACAGATCATAAATGGCCATGAGCCGCTCACGGGCTGCGGCAACCTCGTCCGAGCTCCTGATGATCTGGATGACCTCATCGATGTCCACAATGGCGATGAGCAAACCCTCAACCAGGTGCAGGCGGTCCTGCTTCTTGCCCAACCTGAACGCAGTCCTGCGCCGAACCACGTCAATGCGGTGGGTCACGAACACCTGCAGCAGGGGCAGCAGGCCCAATGTTTGGGGCTGGCCGTCCACCAGGCAGACGTTGTTGATGCCGAAGGATTCCTCCAACGGCGTGTACCTGTACAGCTGTTCCATGACGGCTGCCGGGTTGAAGCCGTTCTTGAGTTCAATGACCAGGCGCAAACCATTTTTTAGATCGGAGAGGTCAATGAAGTCGGCGATACCCACAATTTTGTTGTTGTTGAGGGCGTCCTTGAGTTTTTCCCTGACCTTCTCCGGGCCCACCAGGTAGGGCAGCTCGGTGACCACCAGGCCCACCCGGCGTGGGGTGAGCTGTTCAACTGTCATCTTGGCGCGGGTCTTGAAGGAGCCGCGGCCGTTGGCATAGGCGTCACGGATGCCCTGCAGACCCACGATGCGCCCGCCGGAGGGCAGGTCAGGGCCCGGCACGTACGCCATGATGTCCTCAAGCGTGGCGTGCGGGTTGGTAATCAAGTACTGGGCGGCCGCTATGACCTCACCCAGATTGTGCGGAGCCATGTTCGTGGCCATGCCCACGGCAATGCCGCTGGCGCCGTTGACCAGCAGGTTGGGGTAGGCGGCCGGCAGCACCGAAGGCTGCATCATCTGGTTGTCGTAGTTGGGCACAAAGTCCACAACGTTCTCATCCAGGTTCCCCGTCAGCTCCAACGCGGCCGCAGCAAGGCGGGCCTCCGTGTAGCGGGGGGCGGCGGGGCCGTCGTCGAGCGAGCCAAAGTTTCCGTGGCCGTCAATGAGCGGCAGGCGCAGGGTCCAGTCCTGGGCCATGCGCACCATGGTGTCGTAGATGGCCGAGTCGCCGTGGGGGTGCAGCTTTCCCATGACCTCGCCCACCACGCGGGCACTTTTGACGTGGCCTTTTTCGGGGCGCAGGCCCATCTCGCTCATCATGTACAGGATGCGCCGCTGCACAGGCTTGAGGCCGTCACGGGCGTCCGGTAGTGCCCGGGAGTAGATCACCGAATAGGCGTACTCCAGGAACGAGCCTTCCATCTCCGTGGAAACATCAATATCAACAATGTTTTCCACGAAGTCGTCAGCTGGCGTGCCGTCGGTGGGGCGTTGGCGCTTGGCCATGATGAAGATGGTCCCTTTTCTTTGTTAAGTGTGTTGCGGACTGACATAGACGCAAATGAATGGATCATGTCGGTACAGTGATTCTATGGTGAAGCTAGAGCTCGCGCCCGAATATCCGGCCCATTGGGAAGCTGATGTTGTGCTCCGCGACGGCGCAACAGGCCATTTGCGCCCCATGACGCCCGCCGACGCCGACGCCGTGCAGACATTTCACATGGCGCAGTCCCAAAATTCCATCTATATGCGCTTCTTTACCTACAAATCGAAGCTCACAGCCAAGGAATTGCGCCGCTTTACCGAACTGGATTACCGGGACCGTGTGGCATTTGTCATTACCCGCGGTGCCGAAATTATTGGTATTGGCCGTTATGACAGGTTGAACGATCCCACCGAGGCCGAGGTGGCCTTCAATGTTTCCGATGCGCACCAGGGCCGTGGACTTGGTTCAATCTTATTGGAACACTTGGCCGCCGCCGCGCGGGAGAACGGGATCGACAAGTTCTCCGCCGAAGTTCTGCCAGAGAACCGGAAAATGATCCAGGTCTTCTCCGAGGCCGGGTATGAGGTTCACCGGCACTTTGACGACGGCGTCATCTCCTTGCACTTTGACATCGACCCCACCGATAAATCCCGTGCCGTGATGGAATCCCGTGAGCACCGGGCGGAGGCCCGCAGCGTGGCCGGCCTGGTGGCGCCTGCCTCGGTGGCCGTCATTGGGGCCAGCCGGGCGTGGGGGAGCATTGGCCAGCAGCTACTGGAGCACGTGGTGGAGGGCCAATTCACCGGAGCCGTGCACGCCGTCAATCAGGAGGCCCTGGAAGTTTCCGGCATGATGCCGTACGCCAGCATTGCCGAGGTGCCCGGAACCGTGGACTTGGCCATCATCGCCGTCCCCTATGATCAGGTTCCGGCCGTGGTGGAACAGTGCGGTCGGGCAGGGGTGAAGGGCCTGGTCATCGCCACGGCAGGTTTTGCCGACGACGGCGCACAAGGGTTGGCGCGGCAGCGCGCCTTGGTGCGCCAAGCCCGGGCGAACGGCATGCGGCTGGTGGGTCCGGCGTCGTTGGGATTGGCCAATACAGACCCCGCAGTTTCCCTCAACGCCTCCATGGCACCAGCCTTGCCGGTGAAGGGCGGACTGGGCATTTTTACCCAGTCGGCTGCCTTGGGAGTGTCACTGTTTGCCTCGCTCAGCCGCCGCGACGTGGGCCTTTCCACCGTCCTCTCCGCGGGGAACCGGGCCGATGTGTCAGGTAATGACATGATGCAATTTTGGGAAGATGACGCCAACACCACAGCCTGCGGGCTGTACCTGGAATCCATTGGCAATCCGCGCAAGTTCGCCCGCATCTCGCGACGCCTGGCCCGGAGTAAACCCGTCATTGTGGCCAAGTCCGACTCCATGGGACTTCGGCTGCCACCGGGCCACGCGGTGCGGGTCACCCAGGCGCCGGCCGGTGCCCTGGATGCCATGCTGCGCCAATCCGGGGTGGTGCGCGTGAACACCATCGAAGAGCTCTCCGATGTGGCGCAATTGGTGGTTGGCCAGCCCCTGCCACAGGGCCCGGGCCTGGCCATCATTGGAAACTCCGCGGCCCTGGGGGCGGTGGTGGCCGACGCTGCCGAGCAACAAGGCCTCAAGGTTGCCACCGTGCAGACGAAACTGCTGCTGGATGTGGGCCAATCCAAGGCGCTCCCGCTGCTCAAACGCGCCGTCCTTGCGGGCCTGGCCGGGGCAGATTCGGCCATCGTCACACTCTTGCCGGTGATTGGCCTGCCGGTGGAGACCATTGCCGCCACGCTGCAGGAGTGTTCCGTTACGTCCGGCAAACCGGTGCTGGCAGTCTTCACCGGAATCGTTGATCCCCGGATTCAGGTCAACCGGCAAATGGCCGCGGCAAAGACGCTGCCGGCCTACTCGAGTCCGGGGGCCGCCGTTGCAGCATTGGCAGCCGTGAGCCGCTATGCGCATTGGCTCACCCTGGAAGCACCTGTTTTTGAGGTTCCCGCCGGAGTGGATCCGGAAGCGGCCGCGGCCCTGCTGGACACCTGGCTGGAGGGTGTCACCACTGAAGAGCTCACCACTCTGGGGCCGGAACAGGTGAGGGAGTTGCTGGGTCACTACGGCATCACCGTGCTGGAGTCCGTGCCCTTTGGCAGCGACGACCAGGCTGTTGCGGCGGCCGAACGCCTGGGCTGGCCAGTGGCCATCAAGACACTAGACCCAAGTCTGCGGCACCGGCTTGACCTTGGCGGGGTGCGGATCAATATTGAAAATGCTGACTCCTTGCGGCGCAACATTGGCCAGATGCGCAAGTACCTCCAGCCCTACGGCAGCAAGGAGTTGGAGGTGCAGGCCATGGCGGAGGTGGGCCAGTCATGCACCCTGCGGGCCATTGAGGACCCGTTGTTGGGTCCTGTGGTGTCCTTTGGCCTGTCCGGGGATGCTGTGAACCTTTTGGATGACTGGGCCCACAGGGTGCCCCCGCTGTCGGTGGCCGACACTGCTGAATTGGTGCGCTCACCCAGGGCGGCGGTAAAACTTTTCGGTTACGAGGGATTGCCTGCCGGCAACGTCAATGCCCTGGAGGACTTGGTGGCACGCGTTGCCATGCTCAAGGAGGAGCACCCGGAGATTGCCTGGATGGAGTTCAAACCCATTCTGGTGGGCCCCAGCACCGTGAGCGTGCTGTCCGCCGAACTGCGCATTGGCAACCCTGCACAACGCACCGACAGCGCACGCCGGGCCATGATCTCCTAGGACTTCCCTGCTGCGGTCCCATGCCGCCGTGCTGTTGGGTTGCGCCCAGTTCGCAACGTTGGCTCCAAAGTGCAAAAATGGAGCATATGAACAGCTTCGGAGCCGGCGCCCCGGCCAATACCAAGGGCCGCGATTTGGAATCCGCGCTCCAGCGCTCAGGTTTTTATCCCCGACTTGTTGCCGATGTGGTCAATGATGCCCTGGATGGCGCGGAAAGCCTGGCCCACCTGGTGCATCTGGAAACCCACTTCGACAGGACGGAAGTGCACCGGCACATCACCGTCCTGGTGCTCACCGCCGAGATGCTGGTCATCACGCACGTTGATGATCACCAGCTCGATGAGTCGGGCGAGCAGATGGTGGCCCAGGTTTCCACCGAGTCGGTCCCTGCCAGCCAGATCAATTCTGTTGTGCTCAGCTACATTTACGCCCAGCCGCAGGATTACAAGCCATCGGATCCGGCCCGTGAACTGACCTTGTCCATCGCCTGGTCTGGTGGTCAGCGTGTGGAGATGGGTCCAACCACGTGCGGGGATCCCACTTGCGACTCCGACCACGGCTACTCCGGCACCATTGCGCAGGAGGACATTGCCTTGCGCATCAGCGCCGAAGCGGAGGGCCTGCAGGCAGTGGCAGACGCCAAGGCTTTCGCCCGGGCGTTGCGGGCCGTCAACACCGGCACGGCAACCCCCACCCATGCAGAGCTGGGGACCTCCAAGTTCCCCACCTTCGGCACACGCCTGGGCCGCTCACATTACCGCCGCTAACGCCGTGGGGGTGCAGGGCCCCACTGTTACGCTGCTGGGGTTCAACCAGCCCGAGCTGCCGGCCGCACCCGCATACGGACGGGCCTCCATTGGCGACGTTTTCTCCAGTGCCGCAGCGGCTCTGGGCGTTGCCGCCTTTGAGAATGTGCTGAGGCTGCCTGCTGCGCCGCGGATCTGCGTTGTGCTGGTGGATGGCTTGGGCAAGGCTTTGCTCAAGCAACGCTCGGGCCATGCGCCGTTCCTGCGTGGAGTGCAGGCCCAAGATTCCTCCGGCGAGCACACCCGCACCCTTCATGCAGCGTTCCCCAGCACCACCGCCACCTCATTGACGAGCTTGGGCACAGGCACTGTTCCCGGCCGGCATGGGATGGTGGGCTACGACGTGCTGGATCCGCGCCAGGACAAGGTGGTCAACCTGCTGGGCCAGTGGGACCCCGGCGTTGACCCTTTGCGCTGGCAGCCGTTCCCCACGGTCTTTGAACAGATCGCCGGCGAGGTGCCATGCACCACTGTGAGCCTGCCGCACTTCGCCAGTTCGCCCATGACCCGGGCCGCGCTGCGTGGCAGCAGGTTCATTGGCGCCAGCAACGTCCATTCACGGGTTGAAGAGGCAGCTGCGGCCTTGGCGGCCACACCGAAGGCCCTGGTTTACCTGTACTGGAGCGAACTGGACAAGGCCGGGCACGCCCACGGCACCGATTCCGCCCAGTGGGAGCACCAATTGGAGGAGCTCGACGCCGGGATGAAGCGTCTGGCGGCAACTGTCCCGGCAGACACCTTGATCCTGCTCACGGCCGACCACGGCATGGTCGATGTGCCGCGCTCCGCCCGGATTGACTTCTCAGTGATCCCCGAACTGGTGGACGGCGTGCGCCACACAGCTGGTGAGCCGCGCATGGTGCACCTGTATCTGGAGCCGGATGCCACCGCCGATTTCCGGGATCAGCTGATGGCCGCCTGGGTGGAGCACTTCGGCAAGAAGGCGTGGGTGGTGAGCCGGGAGCAGGCCATTGCCGCGGGCTACTTTGGTGCCGTGGACGACTCCGTGGCAGCCCGGATTGGTGATGTGCTGATTCTGGCCCGCGAATCCATTGCGTTTTACGATCTGCGCCGCGTTCGTGCCCAGGCCATGGACGTGGTGGGCCAGCACGGCTCCATCACCAAGTCCGAGCGTGAGGTTCCCCTGCTGCGCATCCCCGTCACAGCGAAAACTGCCAAAACAGGCAAAGGCAAGCGCCGCTAGCAGCCCCTTAAGTAACTGACCCGCAGTAGTGGTCGAAAAACACCGCGAAATCGCGTTTTTTCGACCACTACTGCGGGCCAGTTGTTGAATGCGCTAGTCGCCCTTGGTGCCAAACACGATCTCGTCCCAGCTGGGGACGCTGGAGCGCTTGGGCTTGGCAGCAGCTTTTCGTTCCAGACGCGCAGCAACTTCGCTGTCGCTGGGACCGCTGTCTGCGGTTTCCTGAATTCCGGATTCGGCTTCAACCGCTGGCGCCTCAACCGGTGCGGGGCGCCACGGGGTGCCAGGCTCACCGGACAGGACTATTTCACGGGTTTCGGTGCTGACTTCGGCAACACTGTCCATCTCGTGGTGGTGCTCAGCGTCAAGACTGGGTGCCAGCGACAACAGCGGCATGGCGCGCAGCCTGTCCTTGGCACTGGGTTTGGGTGCGTCCGGGACGGCTTTAATTTCTTCAGCTTCGGCGGCCGGGGCGTACAAGGCCTCGTCGCGCGGATGGGCGCCGGGGACGTGCGTGCCCAGCATCGCTGCCAGCTCGTCGTCGCCGGTTTCATCGATGCCCAAGCGGACACCGCGCCGGGACCGGAGAATCTCCAGGAAGCCATGGCCCGGGTACTCCTCGGTCTCAGCCACGTCGGGAACGCCAGCGGCATCGTCAACGTCAGGTTCGGCGTCGGCCTCAACATCAAAGGGCGCATCCAGCACGGCGGTCAGGCGGCGCTCAGGGACCGGACTGTCCATGGGTTCCAGTTCGCTGAGCTGCTGTGCCCAACGGTTGGCGTTGTGCAGGGCCTTGCGGCCTGGGTGGAAACGCCACAGCGCCGGGGGCGGCTCGCCGATGCTGCTGGCTGCCCACTGCGTCCCTGGCTCAAAGTCAGCGCTGATGGTCCAGGCGCCGGCGCTGTCACGCCAAGCATCCCAGCGAAGTGATTTCGCGTCGATGCCGAAGGCGCCCAGGCGGTGCATGACCATTTCTTCCAAGGCCGTGGGGCTTTCGCCAAAGGCCGAGCGGTAGCCGTCGTTGTGGGGTGTTGGTGCAGCAACCTCGACCTTTCGGGCCTGGTTGGCAATGTGCTCGCGCTCAGCCAGAACCGGTCCCTCGTAGCGGCGCACCTGATCCAGAGACAGGGAGGACTGTTCCGCCACGGAGGCTGCTGTTGCCCCGCCACGGATCAGTGATTGAATCTCCCGCGGGGTCATCCGGGTGGTGCTTTGCTGCACCCGGGAGCTGCGAATGGCGGACTTGGCCGCAGCCGCACGCAACGCCTCATCGAGGGGGAGTAAGTAGTTTTCTCCATCGGGACCACTGAGCAACAGGTGTTCGCCGTCGTCGTGGACACCCACCAGCCGCAAATCAGCCATGCCGTTCTCCCAAATCTTCTAGTTTCCCCTCGAAACTCTGCCACCGAACGGGTGCAATTCCTACTACCTAGCTTGGCGTGGCGCGAGATGGCTTGGAAAAAGCGCCATTTTCGCACTGGTCAGGCGGCAGGAAGCGGGTCGGAGCGCTCCGGGGGTTACGTCCCATCTTAAGCCAGCTGCGAACTCTTGGCAGCGCCGGGCACGCGCCAGGCGTTTGAGCCTTAGGGTATTGGCTGTATTTAGTATCTGCCGCACTTGGCAGCGAAGTGAGGATGTAGTCATGACCACCAGCTTTCACGCTCCCCGCACGGCTGGACGATCAGCGCAACCCTCGGCGGTGATCGATCTGGCGGAAACCGAGCTGGCCGAACTCTACGAACTTCCCGGTGCTGACGTCTCGCCCGAGGAGCTGGCCTTGGAAATCGTGGCCCAGCGGGCCGACGAATTCACCTGCGGGTCATGTTTTTTGGTGCGGCACCGTTCGCAGTTGGCCAAGGAAAAGAACGGCCTGAAGTACTGCAAGGACTGCGAAGGCTAGAGGTCCATAAATAATGGCCACCCCGGTGAATGGGGTGGCCATTGTTGTTGGCGTACTTAGCTGGTTTTCTTCGGCACGGCGCCACCCAGTGCTGCGGCCAGGTGCTCCGGGTTGCGGGTGGATGTCAACCAGTAGGGCGTCTTGTCATCGGGATCGGTGATCTCAATTTTGACCACGGGCTTGATCCAGCCGCGAATGCACAGGTAGGCCAGGCCGTTGAGTTTGATGCCGCGCTGGGCCGTGGCGTCATCGCCGTAATAGTAGCTGACATCGCCAACGAACTTGCGGTCAATCTGGGCCCTGCCCACTTGCAGCGTCTCCGGCGTCACGGAAATGGTGGGGGTGGAGGTCACCAGCATCACCACCTGCGCCGCCAGCAGCACGGCGAATGCCACATAGCCGGCCAAGGGGCTGATGGGGATGAAGATCAAGATGCCAGCGGCGGAAAGTCCCAGCACGATGACCCAAATCCAAAAGGTGGGCCACAGCTTCTCGGTGTAGTTGGCCGTGGTGGGGGACATGGCGCCTTGCGGCGATTCAGATGACATGTATGTAGCTTTTCATCTTTCCGGCAGTAATTCACTTCGGGCCCGGCAGCGCCGCCCGCCGCCACCAGTGTTCGCTTCGGGATACACTGAGCTGTTGTGACCCATCAGACTTTTGCCTCAAACCAAGAACCGGATCGGCCCGGCGCAAATGTGAGCGTGCAATTGCGCATGCTCGACGCCGGGATTGACCCTCCCAGCTACGCTCACCCAGGTGATGCCGGCGCAGACTTGCGCACCCGGATAGATGTTGTCCTGGCACCTGGTGAACGCGTGCTTGTTCCCACGGGCGTCAGCCTTGCCCTTCCTTTTGGCCTGGTGGCCTTGATTCACCCGCGCTCGGGCCTGGCCACAAAGCACGGGCTGACCATTGTCAACAGCCCTGGCACCGTGGATGCCGGCTATCGCGGGGAGATTTCTGTAACACTGCTGAATACCGATTCACACCACTCCATCTCCCTGTCCCGGGGCGATAGAATTGCACAAATGGTCATCCAGCGCGTGGAAATCGCCAACTTTGTTGCGGTGGATCAACTGCCCGACTCGGTGCGCGGTACCGGCGGCTTCGGATCCACTGGTGGTTTTGCCCCGTCCGCAAACGGCGACACCACCTCAGGGACCACCAACGGCTGATTGCCGTTTCATCTTTCACAAGGAGTCTTTAATCCCATGGCTTTCGGGTTCGGTAAGAAAAAGAAGATCAGCGAAGACATCGACCAGCGAGAAGATGCCGGTAGTTCCGCCGAGAATGCGGCTGACGCGGCGCAGGGCCCCGAGGGTGCCACAGCCACGTTGAATCTCCCGCCAGATCCGGCCGACACCGTCTACGACCGTGCCCTGCACGGACCCTTGGACGCTGCCGAGGTGGACAGCACTGACGGCTACGTCGACTTGGGAGCTTTGCTCATCACCCCGCTCGAAGGGCTCTCCCTGCGCCTGGAGGTGGAAGAAAGCACCTCACGCGTCATCGCCGTGACGCTTGACCTGGACGGTAACAGCCTCCAATTGCAGGCCTTTGCCGCCTCGCGTTCCGAGCAGTTGTGGCGCGACATCCGTGAGCAGATCGGCTTGTCCGTTGGTTCGCAGGGCGGCGAGATTGAAATTCTTGACGGCACCTTTGGCAAGGAAGTCCTTGCCAAGGTTCCGGCCCAGGGCGCCGACGGCAGCAACGGTTTCCGCGTAGCCCGTTTCATTGGCATCGACGGTCCGCGCTGGTTCCTGCGTGGCGTTCTGGGCGGAAACGCCGCCGTGGACAGCGAAGCCGCAGCGGACCTGGAGAACTTGTTCCGCGGCGTTGTGGTGGTCCGCGGCGAAACACCGCTGCCCCCACGCGATCTGTTGTTGCTGCGCCTGCCCAAGGATGCAGCCGCCAGCCCGGAAGGCGCCGTGGTGGCTGACCATGCCACACCGGCCCAGGGCGGGGAGCCCTTCCGTCGTGGACCTGAAATCACGGCGGTCGGTTAGTTTCGTGCCCATGCAATACGGTGAGTGGCCGCCGGCAGTTGCCATCAATGAACTGCCTCCACGCGGCCGGGCCGTGTGCTGCGGCGTTGTCGATGCTGTGACCATTTTGCCGGCATCGGCGTCGCCGGCCTACACGGCCATTGTCACCGATCGGGAGTCGCACAAGCTGGACCCTGCAGCGGGCAATCACCGCCTGCGTTTGGTGTGGATTGGCCGACGCCGGGTACCCGGCGTCGCGGCCGGCACCCGCCTGCGCGTTGAAGGCATGGTGTCCCTGCGCGAGGGATTGCCCACCATGTACAACCCTCGTTATGAAATTATTGGAACCCAGGAGAGCTAGTTGAGCCAGAAGAGCCCCGAAGAAGACTCCCAGGCAGCCAAACCCGTAGGCGGTTTTGCCGACATGGCCCAGGAACTGGCGGCCAAGAACCCTTTGGTGCGCAAGGAAAATGGGCACATCGACTTGCTGGCTGCTGCCGGGGGAGTCAGGGGCATTGCCGAAAGCATTCTTCCGGGCCTAGTCTTTCTTGTTGCGTTCACCCTGACCCGGGACCTGACGGTTGCCCTGGTGGGTTCTGTCGCCATGGCCGCCGTTTTCCTCGTTGCACGGCTGGTCCAGCGAACCCCCTTGACGCAGGCGCTGGCCGGAATTGTCGGCGTCGCACTTTCCGCGTTCCTGGCCATGAAAACGGGCAAAGCCGAGGACTATTACACGGTGGGTTTCTACACCAACGCCGGCTACATCCTGGCCATGGTGGTTTCGATTGCTGTGCGCTGGCCCGTGCTGGGGCTCCTGTTTGGCTATGCCCGCAACGAGGGCACTCGCTGGCGCCAGCAGCCTGAGCGGCTCCGTGCCTACCGTGTTGCCACCTGGATTCTGGTGGGCGTCATGGGTGCCCGGCTTGCTGTGCAATTGCCGCTGTACTTCGCCGGGCAGGTCGACGCGCTCGGAGCCATGCGCCTGATCATGGGTGTGCCGCTGTACGCGTTTGGCCTGTGGATCGCCTGGCTGGTCAGCCGCCCCGTGGCAGATGTTCCCGCAGCAAGCGACTGACCCAAGGTTAAACAACTGGCCCGCAGAAAACGCCGAAAATCACGTGAAATTCGTGAATTTTCGGCGTTTTCTGCGGGCTAGTTGTTTAGTCGTTGGTGAGCAGGGTGCGCAGTTCGTTCTCCGCTGCAATGGTAGTGATGAAGAACAGTTCGTCGTGAGCCTCCACCACATCATCGCCGCTGGGCGTGATGGGTGCTTCATCGCGCAGAATCGCCACAAGTGTTGAATCTTGCGGCCACTGAATGGCGCTGACCATTGAACCAATCACGTGCGAATCCTCCGGGACGGTGAACTCCACCAGGGAAGCCACGCCCGTTTGCAGGGTGAGCAGGCGAACCAGGTCGCCAATTTCCACTGCTTCCTCCACCAGGGCTGTCATCAGGCGCGGAGTGTTCACGGCAACGTCAACGCCCCATGAATCGTCAAACATCCAGTCGTTCCTGGGGTTGTTGACCCGGCCCACCGTGCGGCCCACACCAAATTCCGACTTGGCCAGCAGGGATACCACCAGGTTGACCTTGTCATCCCCGGTGGCCGAGACCACCACGTCGGCTTCTTCCAGCTTGGCCTCGCGCAGGGTGCTGATTTCGCAGGCGTCGCCCACCAGCCACCGGGCGCCCCGCAAACCGCTTTTGCCAATGACTTCGGGCTTGGGGTCGATGAGCAGGGTGTCGTGCCCGTTGGACAGCAGTTCCTTGGCAATGGAACAACCCACGCTGCCGGCACCCACAATGACAACAATCATGCTAATTCTCCTTCGCGGGGGCAGCTGCAAGAATGTGGGCCACGTCGGTAAACCGTGCACTGACTATCATGGCGTGGACTGTGTCGCCCTGCTGGTAGCTGGTGTCCGGGCCCGGCAAAATGCCTTCACCAAAGCGGGTCAAATAAGCAACGCGCACCTTGGCAGCGGATTCAATATCCAAAATGTGGCGCCCAATCCAGTCCGGATGCAGCGCCAGTTCGGTCAGGATCAAACGCCCCGATGGTTCACGGAAGTCACCCTTGATGGCAGTCTCAGGCAGGATTCGGCGCAGCACCTGATCGGCGCTCCAGCGCACGGCAGCAACCGTGGGGATGCCCAGGCGCTGGTAGATTTCCGCCCGGCCTGGATCGTAGATGCGAGCCACCACATGCTCCACATGGAACGTCTCGCGGGCCACCCGGGTAGCCAGAATATTGGAGTTGTCACCGCTGGAAACAGCTGCAAAAGCGTAGGCGTGCTCAATGTCCGCCTGCTTGAGGGTTTCCTGGTCAAAGCCAACACCTGTGATTTTGCGTCCGCCAAAACCTGTGCGCAAACGCCTAAACGCCCGCTCGTCCTGGTCAATGATCGCCACGGAGTGACCTGAGTCCTCCAAGGTGTGGGCCAGTGTGGCGCCCACCCGACCGCAACCCATGATCACAAAATGTGCCACTGGTGCTCCTTGTTATAGCGGATTGCCGGGGATTCCCGGCCGACCGCTGCTGGTGCCGCATGCTTTGCCATGCGGTGCGGGTACTAATTTCACGATAGTTGCGGCCCTCCGGTCAAGTTGGGGACGGGGCCGCGTAATGCCAAAATCTCTAGCCCTAGTGTGACATGGAGGCGGTGGCAATGACATTGGACACCCGTGCGGCCCCCAGTGGTGCTAGCGTTACCCGCGTGCTGAACTTCTTCAACGCGTTCAAGCGAGTCCTTGTGGGACGTCCATTCCGCAACGAAAAGCTCGCCCATACGCTCCTGCCCAAACGCATCGCGCTGCCGGTTTTTGCCTCCGATGCGTTGTCCTCAGTGGCCTATGCGCCGGATGAAATCCTGTTGACACTGGCCCTGGCCGGTGTGGCAGCCGTGTCACTGTCCCCCTGGGTGGGGCTCGCCGTCATGGTCGTGTTGCTGACAGTTGTGGCCTCCTACCGCCAAAATGTGCACGCCTACCCCTCCGGTGGTGGCGACTATGAGATTGCCACGGTCAACCTTGGCAAGTCGGCGGGCCTCACAGTGGCCTCCGCCCTCATGGTGGATTATGTGCTGACAGTGGCAGTGTCCATGTCCTCAGCCGCGAACTACCTGGCTACGGCCATTCCAGGCTGGCACGGCACCCAGGCCGCCGTTGCGGCGGTGGGTGTCATCATCTTGGCCCTGGTGAATCTGCGCGGCATCAAAGAAGCCGGGACCGTTTTTGCCGTCCCCACCTACATTTTCATGTTCTGCATCTTCGCCATGACGGCCGCCGGCTTGTTCCAGGCCGCCACGGGAACCTTGGGCAGGGCGCCGTCGGCCGACTTTGAGATTGTTCCCGAGGCTGCGTTCAACCAGGGCCTGGTGGGCTTGGCCGGTGCGTTCCTGCTCCTGCGCGCCTTCTCCTCCGGCGCTGCTGCGCTGACCGGAGTGGAGGCCATCAGCAACGGTGTACCGAATTTCCGCAAGCCAAAGAGCAAGAACGCAGCCACCACCTTGCTGTTGCTCGGCGCCATCGCTGCCGGCATGATGGCCAGCATCTTGTTCCTGGCAGACGCCACGGACGTGCACATTGTGGCCGATCCGCACACCGAATTCCTGGTCAACGGTGTGGCGCCGGGAACCGACTATGTGCAGAACCCGTCTATCAGCCAGATCGCCTCCACCATTTTCGGGGCCGGCTCCATCCCGTTCTTCATCATTGTTGCCGCCACGGGCACGATCCTGGTTTTCGCCTCCAACACAGCCTTCAACGGCTTCCCCGTCCTGGCCTCCATCCTCGCCAAGGACGGCTACCTGCCCCGCCAGCTGCGCACCCGCGGAGACCGGCTGACCTTCAGCAATGGCGTGCTGCTGCTGGCGGTTGGTGCGCTGGTGCTCATCATTGCCTTCGACGCCGACGTCACCCGGCTCATCCAGCTGTACATTGTGGGCGTGTTCATTTCCTTCACGGCCAGCCAGCTGGGCATGATCCGCCATTGGACCCGGGAACTTCTCAAGGTCAAGGACAAGTCAATCCGGTTCAAGATGAAGCGTTCACGGATCATCAACTCCATCGGCTTTAGCATGACCTTGACGGTGCTGTTGATTGTCCTGGTCACCAAATTTGAACAGGGCGCCTGGATTGCTTTGCTGGCCATGGCGGTGCTCTTCGCCGTCATGTGGAGCATCAAGTCCCACTACGACAATGTGGCCAAGGAATTGGAGGTCGAGTCTGATTTTGCGATCAGGGCGCTTCCAGCCCGGATTCACGCTGTGATTTTAGTCTCCCATGTGCGCAAGCCTGTCATGCGGGCTGTCGCCTTTGCCCGCGCTTCAAGGCCGTCAACGCTAGAGGCGATCACCGTTGATCTGGACCCCGCCGAGACCGCCCAAACCGTTGCGGATTGGGAGAGGCTGAGCATCCCGGTACCGTTGACAGTGTTGGCGAGCCCGTACAGGGAAACGTTGACGCCGCTCATCAGCCATATCAAGGCCATGCGCAGGGACGCCCCTCGCGACTTGATAGTGGTGTACATCCCGGAATACGTGGTGGGAAAATGGTGGGAGCAGCTGGTGCACAACCAGACTGCCCTGCGCATTAAAACGCGGCTGCATTTTGAACCCGGCGTTGTGGTGGCCAGTGTGCCTTGGCAGCTGAAGTCCTCCACAGACGCGAAGAAGTACCAAGAATAGAAGAGCAAAGAGCATATGAGCGAGCCCACTAGCACCCCCCGCCTCACCGTCACAGTTGGACCGGTGGCCCATGGCGGCCACTGCGTTGCCAGGCATGACGGACGCGTGATCTTTGTCCGCCACGCCATTCCGGGGGAGACCGTGGAGATCGCTCTCACCGAGCACGACGCCGACGCCAAGTTTTGGCGCGCGGATGTCACCCGCGTGGTGGAAGGGTCCCCGGACCGCGTGAGCCACTTTTGGCCCGAGGCTGACGCGCTGCGGGCAGGTGCCCGCGGAGCCTCACCCATTGGTGGTGCCGAATTTGGACATATTTCGCGCCCCGGCCAGCTGAAGCTCAAAACAGATGTTGTCCGTGAACAGCTCGAACGCCTGGGCGGGGTCCCCACCGAGCGCTTGAATGAGCTTTTCGCCGCAGGTGTTGAGGATGTGGACAGCGCAGGAACTCAGGCCCAGCAGGCCGGCTTGGGCTGGCGCACACGCGTTGGCTTCGCCGTGACGCCGTCAGGCAAGCTGGGCATGCACGCCCACCGCTCACACACAGTCCTGCCCATCTCCGAAATGCCGCTGGCCCTGCCAGCCGTTGACGAGCTGCGCCTCTGGGAGCTGGACTTCCCCGGCATTGACCGCGTTGAAGTGGCTGCCCCCGCCAATGGCTCCGGCGTGCTGGTGCTCCTGGCTCCGGCCCACGGCTTGAGCGAAAAGGCTGCCGGCCATGCCGTCAACCGTATTGCCCGCGCCCTCGCCGCCTTGGAAACACCGCCGTCGGTGGCCCGCTGGAACCCCGAAAATAGCGCCATCGAAGTGGTCAGCGGCCGCGGCTGGGTCAAGGAAACCACAGCAGATCACGAGTTCCGCGTGACAGGTGACGGTTTCTGGCAGATCCACCGCAACGCCCCGAAGGTTCTCACGGATGCCGCCCTGGGCTTCCTGCTCGAGGGTGGTTACCTGAACGACGGCGCCGACGTGGCAGACCTCTACGCCGGGGCCGGCCTGTTCACGGCGCCGCTGGCTGACGCCGTGGGCTCCGACGGCAGCGTGCTGTCGGTGGAAGGCTCGCCCGGCACCAGTCGGGATGCACGCAAGAACCTGCATGCCAGCGAGCAGGTGGAGATCCTGCAGGGCCGCGTGGAAAAGATTCTGGGCACCCAGTCGCGGGCCTCGCAGTCGGCGGCCGGACAGCGCAGGCGATTTGACGCCGTCGTGCTTGATCCGCCGCGCGCAGGTGCCGGCAAGGTGGTTGTCCGCGCCTTGGTGGCCACGCAGCCCCAGGCCATCGCCTACGTTTCCTGCGATCCGGCAGCTTTTGCCAGGGACGTGAAGTACTTTGCCAACGCTGGCTGGCGCCTGGCCAAGGTGCGGGCGTTTGACCTGTACCCGCACACCCACCACGTGGAGACAGTGGCCCTGCTGGTTCCGGCTGCTGCCATCGCCAGCTAACACGCGCTGACGCCAGCCACACGCCAGCAAAACCCGAGGAAGCCTCTTGAACCAGACACCACCGAAGGTGCGGCCCCAGCGGCGGGATCTGACGCGCAACAAGCCCAAAGGGACGCTCATTGCCGAACGGCGCGATGAACATCGCAAAGCGGCCATGGCAGCGGCCCGGGCGAACTTGGCGCCGGTTGACGAGGTGGTGCTGGAACGTGATGGCCTCACTGCGGCGCAAGTGCGCGAACGCCACGACGCCGAGCTGAGCAACGCTGTGCGGCATGAAAGCAGCCGCAGCATGTGGGCCATTGTGAGGGCCAACGTGTTCACCCTGTTCAACACGGTGTTGGGTGCCTGCCTGGTGCTGGTGCTCATTGTGGGAGACCCGCGGGACGCGCTCTTTGGCTTCATTGTGCTGGCCAATGCTGCTATTGGCGTGGTTCAGGAGTACCGGGCCAAACGGACCCTGGACAGGCTGGCGGTGCTCCATGCTCCCAGGGCCCGTGTGCGCCGTGATGCGCAGGAAGTGGAGCTGGCAGTTGCCGACGTCGTCTATGACGACGTGTTGTTGCTGCGCACAGGCGACCAGATCCCCGCCGATGCGATTGTTGTGGACGCGGACTCCTTGGAGATTGATGAATCCCTGCTGACGGGGGAGTCCGATCCCGTGGAGAAGCACCCGGGGGATTTGGCCCTGTCGGGTTCGGCCGTGGTGGCGGGCTTCGGCACTGCCCGGGTGCACCGGGTGGGGGCGGAGTCCTACGCATCGCAGCTGACAGCTGAGGCCCGCCGTTTTTCCCTGGTCAACTCGGAGATCCGCAACTCGATCAACCAGATCATCCTGTACATTACGTGGGCGTTGATTCCCATCATCTTGTTGGTCATCAACGGCCAAATGAGCGCCCACGGCGGCTGGGAGCAGGCCCTGGCGTCGGGCGAGTGGCGCATTGCCGTGGTGAGCGCCGTGGCCAGCATTGTGGCCATGATTCCCGAGGGTCTGGTGCTGCTGACAAGCATTTCCTTTGGCATGGCCGCGGTGAGCCTGGCCCGGCAGCAGGTTTTGGTGCAGGAGCTGCCTGCAGTGGAGGGCCTGGCCCGGGTGGATATGGTCTGCCTGGACAAGACCGGGACCCTGACGGAGGGACGGATGGAACTGGCCAGCACGCGGGAGTTTGCCGCCGTGCCCGGCTGGGAACAGGTTTTGGCCTGGCAGGGGGCCCACCCCAACGCCAATGCGACGTCCGGGGCCCTTGCCGGCAGCTACACCGCGCTGCCCTCGGAGCTGCCGGTGGAGGAAGTCCCGTTCAATAGTGCGCACAAGTTCAGTGCCGTCACCTTCGGTCCCGGCGGGCTTGCCGGTGACTGGGTGCTGGGTGCCCCGGAGATGGTCTTGGCAGCGCAAAGCCGGAGTGAGGCGCTGGCGGCCGCCCACGACGCCGCAGGACGCGGTCTGCGGGCGCTCGTGCTGGCACACAGGCCGCTACAGCCGCCTCACAGCGCTGAGATCTCCATCACCCCCGATGAGTCAGCAGACTTCTCCGTTGCCGGCCTGGAGCCGGTGGCCCTGCTCCTGTTCCGTGAAAAGGTCCGGCCCGACGCCGCACAGACCCTGGCGTACTTCCGCGAGCAGGGTGTTGAGCTGAAAATTATCTCCGGCGACAACCCCAGAACCGTGGCGGCCGTGGCCCGTGAGGTGGGTTTTGAATTCACCGGCGACGGATATGACGCACGCGGGCTGCCAGAAGACTTACCGGCCATGGCTGATGTTTTGGCCAAGGAAAGCGTGTTGGGCAGGGTCACGCCCGAGCAAAAAAAGGCCATTGTGCTGGCCCTGCAGAGTCGCGGCCATGTGGTGGCGATGACGGGCGACGGCGTCAATGACGCCCTCGCCTTGAAGCATGCGGACATTGGCATCGCCATGGGCAGCGGCGCCGCAGCGACGAAGGCCGTCTCGCGCCTGGTGCTGCTCGATGGCCAGTTCAGCCACCTCCCCTCAGTGGTGGCGCAGGGGCGCCGGGTGATTGCCAATGTGGAGCGGGTGGCGAATTTGTTCCTGACAAAAACCACCTACGCCATCATCATCTCAGTGGTCATCGGGGTGCTGATGTGGCGTTATCCCTTCCTGCCGCGCCAACTCTCCATTGTCAGCTCCATGACCATTGGGATCCCGGCGTTTTTCCTTGCCCTGCTGCCCAATGCAAGGCGGTACCAGCCAGGATTCCTGCGCCGGACGCTCATGTTTGCCATCCCCTCGGGCACCATTGTGGCCGGCTGCGTCATGGCTGTTTACTCCTTCGCCAGAGCCTTTCCGGATCCGGCCCTGAGTGTGGAGGAAGCTGTCACCGTGGCACAAACGGCAACCACCATGACGGTGTTGTTGGTGGCCCTGTGGGTGCTGGGCACCTTGGCCCGGCCCTTCGACAAATGGCGGGCCCTGCTGGTCGGCGCCATGGTCCTTGGCCTGGTCCTGGTGATGGCTGTTCCCTTCGCCAGGAATTTCTTCGCCCTCGATATTCCGTCAGGGCCGCTGTTAGCGGCTACTATGGGCGTAACTGTCGCAGGGTGTCTGGCGATCGAGCTGCTCTACCGTTTCCTGAAGAAGCGGGGCGCCGTCTCCGAGCGTGAGTAAGGCGTGCCTAACTGGCATCCGTGCCCCTGCGTGACCAAGATAAAAGCAGTGGCGAGAGGAGTCCATCGATGACTAATGTGGACAGTTTTGGTTCCAAAGGCGTACTTAATGTTGCCGGGACCGAATACGAGATTTTCCGACTGAACTCGGTTGAAGGCGCGAAGAGCCTTCCGTTCAGCCTCAAGGTTTTGCTTGAGAACCTCCTGCGCACCGAAGATGGTGCGAATATTACAGCTGACCACGTACGTGCGTTGGCAGGTTGGGATCCCAATGCGGAGCCCGACACCGAAATTCAGTTCACCCCGGCCCGCGTCATCATGCAGGACTTCACTGGAGTTCCCTGCATCGTTGACCTGGCCACCATGCGCGAAGCTGTCAAGGAACTTGGTGGCGACCCCACCCGAGTGAACCCCTTGGCTCCTGCCGAGATGGTCATTGACCACTCCGTGCAGATTGACGTGTTTGGTAACTCCGACGCCGTCGAGCGCAACATGGACATTGAGTACCAGCGCAACGGCGAGCGTTACCAGTTCCTGCGCTGGGGCCAGACAGCTTTTGAAGACTTCAAGGTTGTGCCCCCGGGCATGGGCATCGTGCACCAGGTCAACATTGAGTACTTGGCCCGCACTGTCATGACCCGCACTGTCGACGGCGTATTGCGCGCCTACCCCGACACCCTGGTCGGCACTGACTCCCACACCACCATGGTCAACGGCCTGGGTGTATTGGGTTGGGGTGTTGGCGGCATCGAGGCCGAGGCAGCCATGTTGGGCCAGCCTGTTTCCATGCTGATCCCGCGCGTTGTTGGCTTCAAGCTGACCGGGTCCATCCCGGCCGGCGCAACCGCAACCGATGTGGTTTTGACCATCACCGAGCAGCTGCGTAAGCACGGCGTCGTTGGTAAGTTCGTAGAATTCTACGGTGAAGGTGTTGCCGGCGTGCCGTTGGCAAACCGCGCCACGATCGGCAACATGAGCCCGGAATTCGGTTCCACGGCTGCCATGTTCCCGATCGACAGCGTCACCGTTGACTACCTGCGCCTGACCGGCCGCAGCGAAGAGCAGCTGGCACTGGTTGAGGCCTACGCCAAGGAGCAGGGCCTGTGGCACGATCCCTCCGTGGAGATCAAGTTCTCCGAGTACCTGGAACTGGACCTCTCGACAGTGGTTCCCTCCATCTCGGGACCGAAGCGTCCCCAGGACCGCATCGAGCTCACGAACGCGAAGTCTCAGTTCCGCTCGGATCTGAAGAACTACGTTGCCGCTGATGCGAACGCTGAAGGCAACACGGTCGATGAGTCCTTGGAAGAGTCTTTCCCGGCCTCCGACGCCCCGTCCTTCACCCATGCAGACAGCCACACCCACGACACCGAGCGCGTGCTGGCTTCCGCCGCTGCCGGTGCCAACGGCCGACCGTCCGCACCGATCCATGTGAAGAACGAATCCGGTGTGTCCTTCGAGCTTGATCACGGTGCGGTTTCCATCGCCTCGATCACCTCGTGCACCAACACCTCCAACCCCTCAGTGATGCTCGCTGCTGCCGTTCTGGCACGCAACGCCGTCAACAAGGGCTTGGCTTCCAAGCCGTGGGTGAAGACCTCTGTAGCCCCCGGCTCCAAGGTAGTCACCGACTACTACGAGAAGTCAGGACTGGTTCCGTTCCTGGAGCAGCTCGGCTTCTACACCGTCGGTTACGGTTGCGCCACCTGCATCGGCAACTCCGGTCCCTTGGACACCGAAGTATCCGCCGCGATTGCCGAAAACGACCTGTCCGTGACGGCTGTTCTCTCCGGTAACCGTAACTTTGAAGGCCGCATCAACCCGGACGTAAAGATGAACTACTTGGCCTCCCCGCCTTTGGTTATCGCTTACGCCCTGGCTGGCACCATGGACTTCGACTTTGAGACCGATGCTCTGGGCCAGGACGACGCCGGCAACGACGTCTTCCTTGCCGACATCTGGCCCAACCCGGTTGAGGTTCAGGAAGTCATGGACGCCTCGATTGACCGTGAGATGTTCACCAACTCCTACGCCACCATCTTTGATGGTGACGATCGTTGGAAGTCCCTGGAGACCCCGGAGGGCAACACCTTCGAATGGGATCCCAAGTCAACGTACGTGCGTAAGCCCCCGTACTTTGAGGGCATGAAGGCCCAAGCCGATCCCGTCGCCGACATTGCCGGTGCACGTGTTCTGTTGAAGCTGGGCGATTCGGTCACCACCGACCACATCAGCCCTGCCGGTTCCTTCAAGTCCGAGACCCCCGCGGGCCAGTACTTGCTGGCCAACGGTGTTGAGCGCAAGGACTTCAACTCCTACGGTTCACGCCGTGGAAACCACGAGGTCATGATTCGCGGAACCTTCGCGAACATCCGCATCCGCAACCAGATCCTGGACAACGTTGAGGGTGGATTCACCCGCGACTTCACCCAGGCCGATGGCCCGCAGGCGTACATCTACGACGCCTCGGTCAACTACCAGGCTGCCGGCACCCCGCTGGTTGTTCTGGCTGGCAAGGAATACGGTTCAGGCTCCTCACGTGACTGGGCTGCCAAGGGTACTGCCCTGCTGGGTGTGAAGGCTGTTGTTGCCGAGAGCTACGAGCGCATCCACCGCTCCAACCTCATCGGCATGGGCGTCCTTCCCCTGCAGTACCCGGCCGGCGTGAACGCTGCCTCCCTGGGCCTGACGGGTACGGAAACGTTCTCCGTTGAAGGCGTCACCGAGCTGAACAACGGCACCACGCCGAAGACGCTGAAGGTTACGGCCGTTGCAGAAGACGGCACCACCGTCAGCTTCGACGCCGTGCTGCGCATCGACACCCCCGGTGAGGCCGATTACTACCGTAACGGCGGCATCTTGCAGTACGTACTGCGTCAGATCTCCGCAGCGAGCTAGTCCCCACCCGCCGGCCCAGAAATCGCTGACGCGATTTTTGGGAACCTGGAGGGCGTGGGCCCACCCAGGCCCTCCCCAACTCAAGCCGCTGGCGCGTCTTGAGTTGGGGCCCCTCGGGCCTGTGGGCCCAAGTGTGGGCTTACGTTTTGTGATCCACGCTGTGCAAGGGCGGGCATCCGGGAAACCGGATGCCCGCCCTTGATTGCGTTTAATGTGCTTTGTACCACTGAAACCAAGCGATACGCTCAGTCATGACGGTTGGACACGATATTGTTAGACGTTGATAGTGGACCCAGGGAGGTACCAATGGGACTTTTAGAAACCATCACGCATCCGCGCGATCTCAGCAAGCTCAGCCCGAGCCAGATGGAGACCCTGGCCCAGGAGATCAGGGATTTCCTGATTACCAACGTGTCTCAGACAGGTGGCCACCTTGGCCCCAATCTTGGCGTGGTGGAGCTGACGCTTGCCATTCACAGGGTCTTCGATTCCCCCCGCGACAGCATTGTGTTCGATACAGGGCATCAGTCCTACGTCCACAAACTCGTCACTGGACGCCAAGACTTCTCCACCCTGCGCCAGCAGGGCGGACTCTCGGGCTACCCTGACCGTGCCGAATCCGAGCATGACATAGTGGAAAGTTCCCACGCATCATCCTCCATTTCCTGGGCCGATGGAATATCCCGCGCACGCCAGCTCACGGGCGAGGGTGACCGCTACGTGGTGGCTGTCATTGGCGACGGCGCTTTGACCGGCGGCATGACCTGGGAAGCCCTGAACAACATTGCCGCGGACAAGGACCGGCGTGTGGTGATTGTGGTCAACGACAACGGCCGCTCCTACGCCCCGACCGTGGGCGGCGTGGCCGAGTACCTGGCCTCCCTGCGCCCGGCCATTGACCACGTCCGCACGCACAAGAAGTATGAAGCCTCCATGTCGTGGGGCAAGAAGCGTCTACAGGACGGCAACGCAGCCGGCCAGTTCGTTTACAAGAGTTTGCACGCCGCCAAAAAGGGAGTGAAGGATTGGTGGGCGCCCCAGGGCCTCTTCGACGACCTTGGCATGAAGTACGTGGGCCCCGTTGACGGCCACGACGAGAAAGCCATGGAATCGGCACTGTTGCTGGCCAGGAACTATGGCGGCCCGGTGATTGTGCACGCTTTCACCGAGAAGGGCCGAGGCTATGCCCCTGCCCGGGCGCACAAGGACGACCAGTTCCACGCTGTGGGCGTCATCAATCCCGAGACAGGCGTTTCCGTGGAGGAGCCCAGTGGCAAGTCCTGGACGGGAGTTTTTGGTGAGGAAATCGCCAAGATCGCCGAGGAACGCACCGACATTGTGGCCATCACAGGTGCCATGTTGATTCCCGTTGGTCTTGCCAAGTTTGCACAAAAGTTCCCAGACCGTGTCATTGATGTTGGCATTGCTGAGCAACATGCACTGACCATGGCCGCGGGCATGGCTTTTGGTGGCCTCCACCCGGTGGTGGCCATCTATGCCACCTTCCTGAACAGGGCCTTCGACCAGCTCCTGATGGACGTAGCCCTGCACAAGGCAGGGGTGACCATTGTCCTTGACCGGGCAGGTGTGACGGGCCCAGACGGTCCCAGCCACCATGGCATGTGGGACATGTCCATGCTGCAAATTGTGCCCGGCCTGCACCTGGCCGCACCGCGTGATGCCGTGCGCCTGCGCGAGGAACTGCGCGAAGCCGTGGCTATTTCGGATGCACCCAGCGTGGTCAGGTATTCCAAGGGCACCGTGGGTCCAGAAATTGTGGCCCTTGAGCGCCTGTACGACGGCGTCGACGTTCTGGCCCGCACCCATCACGACATGCCGGAGGCAGGCAGCGAACCCCAAACCGATGTTCTGATTGTCAGTGTTGGGGCCATGAGTGAATTGGCCTTGGATGTTGCCGCTCGCATTGACCAGCAGGGCATCAGCTCCACAGTGGTTGACCCGCGCTGGGTGATGCCCGTGCCGCGCTCCATTGTGCAGCTGGCCTCACAACATAGGATTGTCATTGTCATTGAGGACGGCGTCCGGGCCGGCGGAGTGGGCTCACGCATCCGGCAGGAACTGCGCTCAGCAGGCATTGACACGGCACTGAACGAGGTGGGCCTGCCCGTGGAGTTCCTAGCCCACGGCAGCCGTTCGCAGGTGCTTGCGCGGGTGGGGCTGACAGCCCAGCGCGTCGCCCAAGATGTGGTGGAGCAGGTTTTGGGCACCAAGGTGCCCTTTGCCCGGCCCCTGCCCGGGCAGCCTGCGCCCCGCACAGGTCAGATGCCCATCCTGTGACGGCGTTTCCCGACACGCAGTCGGCGCAGATGCCTCAGACCGGGGATCTGGTCGTGGCCCGCAACCGCAAGTATGATGGCACCGCTCACTGGGTGGTACCCGGCCGGTATCTGGGATCCGATGATGCCGGCCACTGGGTGTTCCAGGGAACGGGTGAATTTGTGTCCCGGCCCGGTGCAGCTTTCTATGCGGAATCCGATGCCGTGCTTTTAATTCCCCACGAGGGAGATTGGGTGGCGACGTTTTACGATCAAAGCCACCCGTCCGGCGTCGAACTTTATATAGATCTGGCCACTGAGCTGGCCTGGCGGCGCATCCGGCCGGCGGTCATCGAATTTCACATGGTCGACATGGATTTGGATGTTGTGCGCACCAAGTCGCGGGGCCTCTATGTTGATGATGAAGACGAGTTTGCCGAGCACAGCAACACCATGAATTATCCGCCCGAACTGTGCACCCGCATGGAACGAGCAGCGGAAGCCTTGATGGAGGCCGTCGCGGCCCGTCGGGCACCTTTTGAGGGCCGGGAAGCGGTCTGGTTCACGCTAGGAAGGACACTGCCATGAGCAGCACCGAAGGACAAGACAGCAACGATTCCCTGGAATCAAATGATCTGGACCCCAACATTGTGCGCATGTACAAGAAGGACGACGCCGGAGCCTGGACTTTCCGCGAAGCGTGGATTGACGCCGGGATGCCCCAGGAGGATGACGCCGAGGCAGCCCCGGCAGAATCGTCGGAGATTTTCTTTGTGGTCAATCATGGCGCAGTAGGCCACCAAAGCACGTCCAAGGATGTTCGCGCAGCCTCCCTGGAAGAGGCCCGTGGCATGCTGGAAGCGTTCGCGGAGCAGTGCGCCGTGGACGGTTATGCCGTGCTCAGTCGTGAAGAGCAGTTCACTGTGGTGGCACAGATTGCCCTGAAGAGCGACAGGATCACTGACAGGGACAAGACCCTTGGAGCCAGCGCCAAGGCAGCCCTGACGGCACATTTGGCATGGCGGGGCAGCGGACTCGTGGAGAAGATTGAATTCACCAAGGGCCCGCACAGCACCGGCAAGCTGAACGTGTACATCCTTGCCCCGGACCCGGCCCGCGCAGTGGCCAACATCAAGGTGTGCATCCGTGAAGAGAAGCTCGACTTCACCAAGCTCAGCGTTGCCGTCGCCCCGGCCGACCAGCTCGACGAGCTGCGGGCCAAGCACAGCACCAGCGGCAGCACAGTCTTCAGCCTCTAACCTCCCACCCCAACGCTCGCTCACTTACGGGGCCGTTTTCCCCAACGCTCGCTCACTTGGTGCAGGAGCGTTGGGGAAAATCCACCCTTTGCTGCAGGAGCGTTGGGCGGGTGGGACGGGGCCAAATTGTCTGCATGTGGGCGGGACTGGCTATTGTTGAACCATGATTGAATACCGACAAGTAGGCCGTTCCGGACTGACCGTTTCCACTGTGGGCCTGGGGTGCAACAACCTGGGCCGCAGCGGGACGGTGACACAAACGCAGGAGGGCAGCAACGCCGTCGTGCGTGCCGCCTTGGAGGCTGGGATCACGCACTTTGACGTGGCTGATGTGTACGGGATGACGCCCGGCATGAGCGAAACCATCCTGGGCAAGGCGCTTGGTGCGCACCGTGAGAATGTCATTGTGGCCACCAAGTTCGGCATGGATACCCAAGGCGCCAATGGCGTGGATTGGGGGCGGCGCGGCTCACGAAAGTACATTATGCAGTCCGTGGAGGCCTCGCTGCGCCGGTTGAACACCGACTATCTTGACCTCTTTTACTACCACACACCCGACGGGCACACCCCTATGGCGGAGACGCTCTCGGCGCTGGATGACCTGATCCGCGCCGGCAAGGTGCGCTACCTGGGACACTCGAATCTGGCAGGGTGGCAGATTGCCGACGCCGAATACACCGCACGCACGCTGGGTACGGAACGGTTTGTGGCCAGCCAAAACCACTACAACTTGCTCGACCGCCGTGCCGAGCAGGAGGTCACCCCCGCTGCTGAAGCGTATGGGCTGGGTGTCATGCCCTACTTCCCGCTCGCGAACGGCTTGCTGACTGGCAAGTACCGTGGTGGTGTGGTGCCCGAGGGCAGCAGACTCTCACACACCCGCCAGCACATGGTTTCAGGGGCTGATCAGGACCAGTTTGCGGCGTTCAGTGCCTTTGCTGCGGCCCGCGGCCTCACCGAGGTTCAAGTGGCGTTCTCTTGGCTCGCAGCGCAGCCGTCGGTTGCCAGCGTCATCGCCGGTGCCACCAAGCCGGAACAGGTGCGCGAAAATGCCGCGGCGGCGGGATGGAAGCCAACAACGGAAGATCTGACTGAGCTCGACCTGATCTTCCCGCGCACTCCCAAAGTGGCCTTGTTCTAGCAGTCAGCAGGGAATTTGCTACATGCTGACGGTGATCCATTCGCCGGCTGTGTCTAGCGTCCGCCGCTGGTGGCCGGCTACATGCTGACGGTGATCCATTCGCCGGCTGTGTCTAGCGTCCGCCGCTGGTGGCCGGCTACATGCTGACGGTGATCCATTCGCCGTCGATGGCCGCGCCGAAGCGGGGCAGGGCAGCCTTCGCCGGGCCGGATATCACCGTGCCGTCCGCGCCCTTGAAAAGCGAACCGTGGCAAGGGCACTTGAAGTCCTCGCCATTGGGTGCAACCTTGCAGCCGGCATGCGTGCAGATGTCGGTGTAGGCCAGCACGGTGGTTTCATCCGGGCGGAACAAGATGACATCCACACCGTTGGCCGTTCCTGTCGCAGTACTGCCCACGGGGAGCTCGGACACTTTGCCCACCTGGTAGGGAGTTCCGCCCGTGGGGATCTCGGACGGAACGCTGCCTGTGCCGGGACTGGCGGCACCGCTGGGGGTGCAGCCCACCAAGGCCAGCGTGCAGGCGGCGCCGGTGGCTGCTGTGGTGGCCCGGAGGGCATTGCGTCGGGTCAAAGTTGGTTCAAAAGTCATGAAACCATTCTGTCAGTTCCGGCCGGGGGAATGCCACACGCGGCTCCCGGCCAGTTCCGCCTCGTGAACGGGCAGTAGTTGTTGATGTTGAGCACAAACATCAACAACTACTGCCCGTTCACGAGGCGGAGGCGGCGGAGGGGCAATGAATGGATCAGGCGGCGGGGTGGAACAGCTTCCCGTTGACCCGCTCAGAGGCGCCCACCCGGTCCAGGTAGGGGGTGATGCCGCCTAGATGCATGGGCCAGCCGGCGCCCAGAATCATGCACAGATCGATGTCCTCGGGTCCGGCCACCACGCCCTCTGCCAGCATCAGGCCGATCTCCTCGGCCAGGGCATCCTGGGTTTTGAGCAGCAGCTCCTGTTCCGTTGACGGGGAGTTGCCAAAGCTCAGCAGCGCCAGGGTGCTGGCCGGGATGGACACGCTGCCATCCGGGGCGGTCTCCCACAGTCCCTTGATGCCGGCGTCGATCAGGGCCTGTTGGTTGGCCGAGACACGGAACCGCTCGCCAAAGGCTGCGTGCAGCGATTCCGTGACGTGCTGCGCCACGGGGATGCCCACCATGGCCAGCAGGGTGAACGGCGTCATGGGCAGGCCCATGGGGCGCAGGGCGTTGTCCGCAACGTGCGCGTCGGTGCCCTCATCGAAGGCAGCGGAAACTTCAGCCATGAGCCGCAGGAGCACGCGGTTCACCACGAACGCAGCCGCATCCTTGACCAGGACAGCCGTCTTGCGTAGCGCCTTGGCGGTGGCAAACGCCGTAGCCAGTGCGGCGTCGTCGGTCTTGGGTGCCCGAACAATCTCCAGCAGCGGCATAACGGCAACCGGATTGAAGAAGTGGAAGCCCACTAGGCGTTCGGGGTGCTGCAAGTCCGCCGCCATGGCCGTCACGGAGAGTGAGGAGGTGTTCGTGGCGAGGATGCATTCCGGCGAAACAATCGCCTCAACCTCGGCAAACACAGCCTTCTTGACGTTGAGTTCCTCAAACACGGCCTCAATCACAAAGTCGGCATCCGCAAACGCCTCCTTGGACACGGAACCTGTCACGAGAGCCTTGGTGCGGTTGGCAGCGTCCTGGCTCAGCCGGCCCTTGGCGAGCAGCTTGTCCACCTCGCCATGGACGTAGCCCACACCCTTGTCCACACGCGCCGCATCAATGTCCGTCATGACCACGGGCACCTTGAGCTGGCGGGCAAAGAGCAGGGCGAACTGGCCCGCCATCAGCCCCGCGCCGACGACGCCAACCTTGGTGACGGGGCGCGCCAGCTTGGCGTCAGGTGCTCCGGCAGGCCGCTTGGCCCGCTTCTGGACCAGGTCAAGGAAGGCGTAGACGGTGTCGCGGAACTGCGGGGTCGCCATGAGGTCGGCCAGCGCCTCATCCTCGGCGGCGAATGACTGCGCCTTGGTGAAGTGTTTACCCTTCTCCAGCAGTTCGATGACGCGGGCCGGGGCGGGCGCGGCGTTGGAAGTTTTCGCTTCAACAAATTTCTTGGCCCGTTCGACGGCGGCGTCCCAGGCTGCGCTGTTTTCCTCGCTCAACGGCTCGGAGACGGCGTTGGGGCGGCTGACCTCCTCACCTGCAAGGACCCGGGCCGCCCAGGTGAGCGACTGTTCCAGGAAGTCGGCCGGTTCGAACAAGGCATCGGCAATGCCGAGTTTGTAGGCTGCCGGGCCGCTGAGCGTGCGATTGTTGCTGAGTGGGTTCTCCAGCATGACCGTTACGGCGTTGGATGGACCGATCAAACGGGGGAGCAGGTACACGCCGCCCCAACCGGGGACCAGGCCAAGGAACGCCTCGGGCAGGCCCAGGGCTCCGGCTCCGGTGGAGACTGTCCTGTAGTTGGCGTTGAGCGCGATCTCAAGACCGCCACCGAGGGCCAAGCCGTTGATGAACACAAAGCTGGGGACGCCCAGGTCGTTGAGTGTTGAGTACACGTCGTGGCCCAGCTGGGCCATCCAGAGACCGGACTGGCGGTCCTTGAGGCTCTTGACGGCGGAAAGATCAGCGCCGGCAACCAGGAAGTACGGCTTTCCAGTGACGCCCACACCAATAATTTCCCCACGTTTTGCGCGCTCACGCTGTTCCTGGAGAACCGTGCCCAACTCCACCAAGGTGTTCGGGCCCAGGGTGCTGGGGCGGCGGTGGTCCAGGCCGTTGTCCAGGGTAATTAGCGCAAAAGTGCCGGCGCTGGGAGCGCCGTCAACGCCCGGGAGCGCAATGTCCTTCACATGCGAGTGGGTGATGACCTCGTCCGGGAACAGGGCGGCGAGCTGGTGAAAGTCCTGGGCGCTCATGCTGCGCTCCCTTCGGTGGTTGAGGTGGTTGAGGTGGCTGTGGTGTTGAAGTGCGGGTTTTCCCAGATGACTGTGGCACCCATGCCCAGCCCGATGCACATGGTCGTGAGGCCGTAGCGAACCGAGGGGTCTTCCTGGAATTGACGGGCCAGCTGGGTCATCAGCCGAACGCCGGAGGATGCCAAAGGGTGGCCCACAGCGATGGCGCCGCCGTACCTGTTGACCCGGGGGTCGTCGTCGGCAATTCCGTAGTGGTCAAGGAAGGACAGGACCTGGACGGCGAAGGCTTCGTTGATCTCAAACAGGCCAATGTCATCTATGCTCAGGCCGGCCAGTTTGAGAGCCTTCTCGGTGGCGGGGACGGGTCCGATGCCCATAACCTCGGGCGCCACTCCGGCGAAGGCATAAGTGACCAGGCGCATTTTGACGGGCAGGCCAAGTTCTTTGGCGGTCTCCGCGGAGGCCAGAAGTGCCACCGTGGCGCCGTCATTCAAACCGGCAGCGTTGCCTGCCGTCACCCGGCCGTGGGCGCGGAACGGCGTCTTCAACGCGGCCAGGTCTGCAACCGTGGTGCCGGGGCGCGGGGGCTCATCCACGGTGTTCAGGGTCCAGCCCTGTTCCGGCTTGAGGGTGGCCACGGGCACCAGGTCGGGTTGGATCTGGTCCTTGGCGTAGGCTGCAGCCAGCTTGTTCTGGCTCGCGACGGCGTATGCGTCGGTGCGGTCCTTGGTGATGGCAGGGAACCTGTCGTGCAAGTTCTCGGCCGTGTTGCCCATGTTCAGGGCCGCCGGGTCCACGATCCGTTCGGACATGAAGCGCGGGTTGGGGTCGGAGCCGGCTCCCATGGGGTGGTGGCCCATGTGCTCCACGCCGCCGGCAATGACCACGTCATAGGCACCGAAACCAATGCCGGAGGCGGTGGTGGTGACGGCCGTCATGGCACCGGCACACATCCTGTCAATGGCAAAGCCGGGAACCGACTGCGGGAGCCCTGCCAGCAGTGCTGCGGTGCGGCCAATGGTCAGGCCCTGGTCACCCGTCTGGGTTGTGGCGGCAATGGCGACCTCGTCGATGCGCTCCGGCGGCAGCGAGGGATTGCGGCGCATGAGCTCGCGGATGCACTTGACCACCAGGTCATCTGCCCGGGTGCTGGCGTAAATGCCCTTTTCCCCTGCTCGTCCAAAGGGTGTGCGGACGCCGTCAACAAAGACCACGTCCCTAATCTGCCGATTCTGGCTCACCTGGTGCTCCTTGAGTGCGTACAACGGATGTCGTCCAAGCCAATCATGTTGGGGACGACTGTGTCACACATCATGTTACCCGCCGGTAACTTGGAGTCAAAATCCCCGCGCAAAGCCCGACGGCGTGTCAAACGGGCGATGACGCATGAAATTTCACACGCCCAAGTCAGGGCCCCCGGCCACGAGGGCCCCGAGGCGAGCTTGCGAGTCTTGGGAGTGGCCGGGGATCGCCGTCGGCGGAGGCAGAGGGGCTAGGCGGCCGCTTCTTCGGACCTGGGGGCCTTGGGCTCCTTGGGTGGCAGCGGCTCCGGGTTCAGCAGGGAGTCGGTGAGCAGCTCCGCAGTCTTTTCGATCTGCCAGGGGCGGGCACCCAGTTCCGACAACTGGGCTGACACGCTCTCCACGCTGATGCTCGACGGCGGACGCCAGCACAAGCGGCGCAGGAAGTCGGGCGTGAGAACATTTTCACCGGGAATGTTGATCTCTTCGGCAAGATCACTCAGGCGCTGGCGCGCAGTGGCGTACCGGGCAGCAGCCTCGGGATCCCGCTCAGCCCACACCCGCGGCGGGGGAGGTGTGTTGGTGGAGACCTGCAGGGGCGGCGGCTCGGTGCTGTTCTTCGCTGTCTGGATGGCGTGGAGCCACTTGGGCGCATCGCGCTTGGCTGCGCGCCCGTGGAACCCGGACAAGCCCAGCAGGGCAGGAACGGTTGCGGGCATGCCCTTGGCAGCTGCCACAATGGCCGAATCCGGGATGAGCCGGCTGGGGGCAATGTCGCGGTGTTCAGCCAATTTCTCGCGGGTGTACCAAAGCTCGCGGACCACTCCCAGCTGGACCCGGTTGCGGATGGTGTGGGAGCCGGAGGTGCGCCGCCACGGATCAACACGAGGGGCGGGCACGCCTGCGTCAATCAGGTGCTGGAACTCCTGGGCGGCATACTCGAGCTTCCCGTCCTTTTCCAGCAGTGCCACGAGTTCCTCCTGCAGGTCAACCAGGACCTCCACATCGAGGGCGGCGTAGCGCAGCCACGGCTCGGGCAGGGGGCGCTGGGACCAGTCGGCCGCCGAGTGTTCCTTGGCGAGGTGGTAGCCCAGCAAGGATTCCACCACGGCGCCCAGGCCAACACGCGGCAGTCCAGCCAGGCGTGCGGCCAGTTCCGTGTCAAAAAGTTTGCTTGGCCACATGCCAACACCCGCCAAGCAGGGCAGGTCCTGGCTGGCGGCGTGCAGAATCCACTCCACCCCGTGCAGGGACTCGTCAATGATCTTCAAATCATCGAAGGCTTCGGGATCAATGAGCCATGTGCCGGCGCCTTCGCGGCGAATCTGGACCAACATGGCGCGCTGGCCATACCGGAAACCTGAGGCGCGCTCCGTGTCAACGGCTGCCGGGCCGTGCCCGCTGGCCAATGCCGCGGCGCACCGTGCCAAGGCAGGCTGGGTTTCCACGACGGCCGGAATGCCATCCTGGGGCATGTCCAGCACCACCAGCTCTGGCAGGTCGCCCAGTTCCACCCGGACACCGTCAATGACCACTGAAGTCAGCGGGGCGGCAGCCAGTTCGACGGCGGTGGTGGCGGCATCCTGTGTGGTCCCTGTGCCTGTCGGGGTGCTGGAGGGGGAGCCGGGGCCTTGGTGTGAGGTGGACTTTTTGGCCCGGGCGCGGCTGTGTGCGCTGGATTCTGGGTTGGTCATGATGCCCTTAGTCTACCGAATGGTGCAGCACCTGCTGGGGTGGGAGCCGTCGTCGGCCGCGCCAACCCCCTTCATCAGAGCTCACCAGCCGTGGTTGGGGCGGCGCTGTGAGAGCAAAGTCACCCCGTGGGGCACGGGTGGCAGGCCGGCAAAGGTGCACACAAGATTGCTCCACGCCTGCAGGTGGGCGCTGACATCAGGGCCCTCGGGAGTCCATGAGGCGCGCAACTCGATGTCAATGGCGTCGGGGCGAGAGGCCAAAGTGCCAAAGCCTTCGGAGAGGACACGGGTGGCGGTGCCGCCGGCACTGCGGTACCGGGCACCTTCCTCCTCCAGTGCCTCCACCAGCCAAGCCCACGCCACGTTGGCCAGGAGTGCGTCGTTGCCCATGTCGGCCTCGAGCTGTGCCCGCACATACGTGACGATGCGGAAGGTGCCGTCCCATAGATCGGAGCCGTGGGGGTCGTGCAGCAGGATGAAGCGGCCCGTGGCGAGCTCTTCACCATCCACCATGACCTCAGCACCGAGCGCCACACCAAACGGGGCAAGCCGTGCCGGGGCGGGGACTTCTGCCAACGAAAGTTCAGGGCGGGTTCGGGCCGCCCGCAGCGACGCCAAGGCAGATTGGAAGTCAATGGGAAGCTGTGGGATAGGACTCACCTTGGCAGATTATGACCACGCCGGACCAAACCCCGGCAGGCGCGCCGCAACAAAGGTGAGCGCCTAGGCTGCCAGCTCCGCACGCAAGGAGGCCACGAAGGCATCAACGTCAGATTCCTGGGTGTCAAAGGAACACATCCAGCGCACTTCCCGGGCGGCCTGGTCCCAGTCGTAGAAACGGAACTTCTCCCGCAAACGCTCAGCCACGCCGTCGGGCAAAATGGCAAACACGCCGTTGGATTCGGTGGGCTGGGTGCACTGTACCTCGGGGAGAACCTCCACTGCTGCCCGTAGCCGCGCCGCCATGGCGTTGGCGTGCGACGCCGAACGCAGCCACAGGTCATCGGCCAGCAGCGCCAGCAGCTGGGCCGAGATGAAACGCATTTTTGAGGACAGCTGCATGTTCATCTTGCGCAGGTAGATCAGCCCGTCGGTGGCCTGCGGGTTCAACGCCACCACGGCTTCGCCAAACATGATCCCGTTCTTGGTGCCACCAAAGGACAAAACGTCCACGCCGGCGTCGGAGGTGAACTCACGCACCGGAACGCCCAGGTGGGCGGCAGCGTTGGCCAGCCGTGCCCCATCCATGTGGACCTTCATGCCCAGGGAATGGGCGTGGTCGCAGATGGCACGCACTTCCGCCGGGGTGTAGCAGGTGCCCAGCTCCGTGGTTTGGGTGATGGAGACTGCCAGCGGCTGGGCGCGGTGTTCATCGCCAAATCCCCAGGCTTCCTTGTCAATCAGATCGGGCGTCAGCTTGCCATTGTCGGTTGGGACGGCCAGCAGTTTCATGCCGCCCACACGCTCAGGAGCCCCGTTCTCGTCCATGTTGATGTGGGCTGTTGAAGCGCACACCACGGCACCCCAGCGCGGCAGGAGCGACTGCAGCGCCAGCACATTGGCGCCGGTGCCGTTGAAAACAGGGAACACCTCAACGTCGCGGCCAAAGAGCTGCCCCATCTCCTGGCGCAGCGAAGTGGTGTAGTCATCCTCGCCATAAGCCACCTGGTGCCCGCCATTTGCTGCGGCCACGGCAGCCAAAACTTCCGGGTGAATGCCGGAGTAGTTGTCGGAGGCGAAGCTGATCACAGCGGGGTCGTGAAGCTGGGTGGATTCGGGGTTCACAAAGACCTTCTCTAGTTAAGGATGATGCGCGCGCCGTTAAGCTCGCTGGCGTCGGTGGAAAACAGCTCCGCCACGGTGCGGCCCAGTAGGCCCACATCGGTGAAGCCGGGAAATTTGCGTTCGGGGGAGCGGGCCCGCATGGAGTCATCCACCAGGGCTTTCACCACAAGCACGACGGCGGCACTGGCGATTGGTGTCCCGCCCGTGGCGGCCTCGGCTTCGAAGCCCTGCGCCACGGCCTGCACCCAGGTTTCGGCCGCAGCCTTGATGGCAGCGTAGTTTGCGTTGCCGGCCGTGGGTGCTGTGACGGAGCTGGAGGAGACGATGGCGAGCCGGCCCACGGGGGAGGTGGCCAAATCGGCGAAGAACGCCTTGCTGGTATTGCGCAAGGTGCGGAGTACGGAAGCGTGCAGGACGTCCCAATCTGCGTCACTTTGCGCGGCGAGATCAGCTCCGCCGCGCCATCCGCCCACCAGATGGACGAGTCCGGCAACTGGTCCAAAGTCCGTGTGGACACTGGCGGCCAGTTCGGCCACTGCCGCAGGATCCGCCAGGTCGCAGACCAGGGGTACGGCGCCGGCGGTGAGCTGGGCGGCGGCACTGATGCGTCCGGCGTCGGACCCTACTGTGAGCACGCGCATGCCAGTGCCGAGCAGTTCGTTGGCCACGGCAATGCCGGCGGCACTGCTGCCGCCGGCAATGAGCACTAGGGGAGTCGTCATAGTTCTTAGAGTACCCATTCAGGCAGCACTGGTGCCTGTCATGCCGGAGGTGGACTCGATGACGGCGGCCATTTTCTTGTTCAGGGCCTCGTAAAACATGGACAGCGGGAATTCGTCGTCCAGGACCTGGTCCGTGATTTCACGCAGCGGTGCGGTCAGGGGGAGGGCGTCTGGGCCCTTGGCCCAGGTGGAAGCGGGATTGGGTGTCAGCGTGGCTGCCACCAGCTGGTAGGCGGCCAGCCAGTGCGCCAGCTTGGGGCGGTCGATCGAGCGCCAGTAGAGGTCCTCGATCTCACGGCCCAGCGCAATCACCATCTCCGGGACTTGGTCCCAATCGATGGTCAAGCGGGTGTCCGTCCAATGCAGCACGTGGTGCTGGTGCAGCCAGGCGAACAGCAGCTGCCCGCCCAAGCCGTCATAGTTGCGCACCCGGGAACCGGTGATGGCGAAGCGGAAGATGCGGTCAAAAATCACTGCGTACTGCACCAGCTTGGCGTGTTGGCGGGCCTCGGGGGAGGCCGCCTCGTCATGCTCAATGGCGACCGATTCGCGGTACGCCGTCAAGTCGCAGCGCAGCTCCTCCAGTGAGTACAGGAAGTACGGCATGCGCTGCTTGATCATGAACGGGTCAAAGGGCAGGTCGCCGCGCATGTGGGTCCTGTCATGGATCAAGTCCCACATGACGAAGGTTTCCTGGGTGAGCTCCTGGTTCTCCAGCAATTCCAACGCGTCGGCCGGCAACTCCAGCCGGGTCACCTTGGCGGCTTCACGCACCACGCGGCGGAAGCGGGCAGCCTCACGGTCCTGGAAGATGGCGCCCCAGGTGAACGTGGGCGTCTCCCGCACGGCCACACTCTCCGGAAACAGCACGGCTGAGTTGCTGTCATAACCGGGAGTGAAATCAATGAAACGCAGCGGCACGAACAGTTTGTTGGAGTAGTTGCCGGCTTCCAGCTCGCCGATGAATTCGGGCCAGATGACTTCCACCAGCACCGCCTCCACATGACGGTTGGTGGAGCCGTTTTGGGTGTACATGGGGAAGACCACCAGGTGGCCCAGGCCGTTGATCCGGTGTTCTTGCGGGTTGAAGGCCAGCAGCGAGTCCAGGAAGTCGGGGACGCCCAGGCCCTGCTCCAACCATTTGCTGAAGTCCTGGACCAAAAGGTGCAGATACGCGCCGTCGTGGGGGAAATGCGGCGCCAGGTCCTTGATGGAAACCGTAATGGTTTCAATCAAGGACGCGGCGGCACCATGATCTTTTGGCTCGGGCACGGAGCCGTCCTTGACCTGCAGCAATGCCAGCTGCGTGGCGGCATTTTTCAGGGCCAGCCAGGCGGGATCCGCCACCAGCGTGCCGTAGTCAAATGTGCTGACATCCGTTGTTGCCAGGGATGTTGGTGCCATCGAAAGAGTCATGGGATTTGTCCTTTACTACTGTGCGTTCAGGTCTTTTCCCGAGCGTAGCAACGGAACAGTAAATCTAATGTGAAAATACATCGAGCATAAGAAACTCTCGTGCTCAGGCGTTTTCTGGCGCTTCTGGCGACAGCGTCACCGGACGCTCACGCAGTTTCAGGCTCACGCAGTTTCAGACTCACCGAGTTGATGCAGAACCGCTGATCCGTGGGGGTGTCGTAGCCTTCACCCTCAAAGAGGTGGCCAAGATGCGAATCGCAGGCCATGCACCTGACCTCAATACGTTCCATCCCCAAGGTTTTGTCATGCAAGTAGCGCACAGTGCCATCTGCCAGCGGTGCAAAGAAGGCCGGCCAGCCGCAATGTGCGGAGAACTTTTCCTTGGAGGTGAACAGTTCGGCGCCACATGCACGGCACTCGTAAACGCCCTCTTGGGTGGAATCCCAGTACTCGCCGGTGTACGGCCGTTCGGTTCCAGCCTGGCGCAGCACCTGGTACTCCGCCGGCGTCAGTTCGTTGCGCCATTGTTGGTCGGTTTTTACTACTGTCGGCACTGCCGAATTTTCAGAGGTAGTCATAGTTGTTCCAACGCTTAGGAGTCGCCAATAAATCCCGAACCCGAATACAAATGCAAAACCGGCAGGCCGAGCTTGCGTTGCGCCTGGTTCGCCCAGTCCTGCCTGAAAGTATCGGCCACGGCATGGGGCCGGGTGACCACCACTGCCTGCCGGGCCCCGGTCTCGGTGACCTTGGCAACCAGGGAGCTAACGGCGTCGCCCACGGCAACACTGCCGCTGAACCTGGCGCCGGAGGCTTCCAGCACGGCCAAGGACTCTGCCAGGGTTTCATTGGCCTCGGCACGCACGGCGTCGGCGTCGGGCTTCTCACGGATTTCACGCAAGGCGCCGGGAAGATCCAGCATGGTCAACTGGTCAATGACATCCACAAACAAGTTCCGTTTGGTGTCGGCGGGAACCAGCAGCACCAGTTCGACGTCGTCCTCCGGGCCGTACAAATCGGCTATGTTGGCCACGTCCACGGCTGTTAACGGTTCTTCGGTCAGGATGATGATCGTATCGCTCATGGCACCAGCTTAGGCTTCCGTGGACTATAAACAATGCCAAGTGGGCAAGTTGTGCGAAGAAAGTTACGGACGCGTCCGGTGTGCCGCTCGACGTGCCCCGGCACGATGGGCACAATGGTCATATGGCTACCTCGGAGCAGCAGTCCAACAAATGGCTTAAATGGGGTGCCCTGAGCGCTGGCGCGGCAGGAATTGGTGCCGCCGCAGTGGTCACGGCCACCTCAGGGCTGGCGGCGTACTTTGCCCTCAAGGTGGTGACGCCGGAGAAACAAAAAGTTGCAGACGTGGCCATTTTGGCTGTCATTGCCAACGGGCCCGAGCAGCAGGTAGTGCTTGAAGCCACCGCTGACACCACCATCGAAGGCAACTACGGGCTCTACTTCAACGGCGGCGCCGCCCACGCCATTATTGGCCGGGTCATCTCCTATGTGCCACGCGAAGGCAGTGTCACCCGCGAAGTTCTTTCCGTCTATGGAGGCGATCTGCGCTCAGCCACCGCAGGCTGGTGGTCGGGCAACCTCTACTCCCATCCCGAGCAGATGGACCTGCCGTACGAGGATGTCACACTCAACTTGCCCGTTGGGGAGGCGCCGGCCTGGCTGCTTCCGGCACTGAACCCCGGACCCACCTGGGCCATCATGGTCCATGGCCGCGGCGCCACCCGCAACGAAGGCCTGCGCGCAGTTGCCACGGCGCACAAGCTGGGCATGACCGCGTTGCTCATGTCCTACAGGAACGACGGCGACGCCCCCGCGACGCCCGACCGCAGGTACGGCCTGGGCATCACCGAGTGGCAGGACGTTGAAGTGGCCATTGATTTTGCCGTCTCACGCGGCGCCAAGGACGTTGTCTTATTTGGCTACTCCATGGGAGGGGCCATCAGCCTCCAAACCGCAGACCTTGCCCGGAACCGCAAACATGTTCTGGCCATGGTCCTGGATGCCCCCGTCATCAGCTGGGTCAACGTTCTTGCCCACCAGGCGCAGATGAACAGAATCCCGGACTACGTTGGCCGGTACGGGCAGCTCATGCTCAGCCATCGGCTGGGCAGGCGCATCACAGGCCTGGCCGCACCCGTGGACTTCAAGAGCATGGACTGGGTGGCCCGAGCCATTGAGCTGCGGACGCCGTCGTTGATCCTGCACAGCATCGACGACGACTTTGTCCCCTACGAGCCCACCGCCGAACTGGCCAGGCGCAACCCGGAAATGGTCACCTTTGAACCGTTCAGCAAAGCCCGGCACACCAAGGAATGGAATGTGGACCCGCAACGCTGGGAAAGTTCCGTAGAAACCTGGCTGCGCCCCCGACTGGGCAAACACGGACTGCCGCGGGAGTAACTCGGTTCGAGTCGTCCGGCAGGCCATGTCCGCCGCTCGCGTCCTTCTCGAAATGGGGCTTGTGCCCGCACCGCGCCACACACGACTTCGTCGGTGTGCCCGCACCGCGCCACACACGACTTCGTCGGTGTGCCCGCACCGCGCCACACACGACTTCGTCGGTGTGCCCGCACCGCGCCACACACGACTTCGTCGGTGTGCCCGCACCGCGCCACACACGACTTCGTCGGTGTGCCCGCACCGCGCCACACACGACTTCGTCGGTGTGCCCGCACCGCGCCACACACGACTTCGTCGGTGTGCCCGCACCGCGCCACACACGACTTCGTCGGTGTGCCCGCACCGCGCCACACACGACTTCGTCGGTGTGCCCGCACCGCGCCACACACGACTTCGTCGGTGTGCCCGCACCGCGCCACACACGACTTCGTCGGTGTGCCCGCACCGCGCCACACACGACTTCGTCGGTGTGCCCGCACCGCGCCACACACGACTTCGTCGGTGTGCCCGCACCGCGCCACACACGACTTCGTCGGTGTGCCCGCACCGCGCCACACACGACTTCGTCGGTGTGCCCGCACCGCGCCACACACGACTTCGTCGGTGTGCCCGCACCGCGCCACACACGACTTCGTCGGTGTGCCCGCACCGCGCCACACACGACTTCGTCGGTGTGCCCGCACCGCGCCACACACGACTTCGTCGGTGTGCCCGCACCGCGCCACACACGACTTCGTCGGTGTGTCCGCGGCGACGCCCACCACGCCGCAAGCCCCATTTCGTTCTGGACGCCGCGGCCCGGCAACCTGGCTGGCATCAGCACCGGGCACGCGTGATACCTAGCCGGGGTGGCCTATTTTTGCTGTGGTCGCCTTGGTCAGGCTGATGAGGTCGGTGGGGGAAAGCTCCACGTCGAACCCTCTCCGGCCGCCGGAGACGTAGATGGTCTCGCAGAGCAATGCCGATTCGTCCAACACGGTGGGGGACTGCTGGCGCTGACCCAGGGGTGAAATGCCGCCCAGCACATAACCTGTGCGGCGTTTGGCTGCGGCGGGATCAGCCATGGTGGCCTTCTTGTGGCCAACGGCCTGGGCCAGGGCTTTCAGGTCCAGCATGCCGTTGACGGGGACAATGGCCACGGTCAGGGTTCCGGCCACATCCGCCATGAGCGTCTTGAAGACCCGTTCGGGTGAAACACCCAAAACATCGGCCGCTTCCGTGCCGTAGCTGGTGTTGGCGGGATCGTGGGCATAACTGTGGGCGGTGAACTGCACGCCGGCAGCGGTGAGGGCGACTGTTGCTGGGGTTCCTGCACTGGCGGCAGCTGTCTTCTTGGCCATGGCCCAATTATGTCAGCGCACAGCCAGTGCCTGAGGAATCGGGTACGGGAGAATCGGGCAATGAGAAATGCCCCGCAAGGTCACCGTCATTAGCAGGGAGACCTTGCGGGGCATGTCATGAAGCTGCTTGCCCTGGCAGGCTGCTTAGGCAGCGGGACGAGCCCCAGCAATGATCTTGCGTTTGACACGTCCCAGCATGGCGGACATGCCGCGCATGCGCAGGGGCGAGATGGCGCGGGTCAGCCCCAGTTGCTCGGGCATGTCATCGGGCACGGCCAGGATCTCCGCTGCGGTCAAACCATCCAGGCCCTCAAAGAGCACGGAGGCAAAGCCGCGCGTCGTGGGTGCCTCGGGGGGTGCCTTGAAGAAGAGTCGGATGACTTCGCCCTTGTCAGTCTGTTCAGACTCGACAGTCAGGAACAAGGGCGACTGGCATTCCATCACCTGTTCCAGCAACTCGGGGTGATTTGTGAGACGTTCCGGCAAGTCGGGCAGGGACCGCGAGAATTCCAGCAGCAGCGTCAGGCGGTCGCGCTCCTCAAGTTCCTGGAAATCAGTGACGATCTCGGCCAGGGCCGGTGGCAGTGCTTGTGAAGTAGTCATTGCTTTAACAGTACGATTCTTTCTGCTGGCCCGGTAGCTAGTTGGTCTTGGGCAGTTCGCCACGTTCGGAACCAATGGCGATGGGAACACGCACAGCGTTGCCCCATTCAGTCCAGGAACCGTCGTAGTTGCGCACCGTGTCGAAGCCCAACAGGTACTTCAAGGCAAACCAGGTGTGGCTGGAGCGTTCGCCGATGCGGCAGTAAGCCACAACGTCGTCGCCGGGAACCAGACCGGCCTCATCCAGGTAGAGGGCTTCGAGTTCAACGCGAGAGCGGTACGTGCCGTCTTCTGCCGCGGCGCGGGCCCACGGGATGGACGCAGCGGTAGGGATGTGGCCCCCACGCAAAGTACCTTCCTGGGGGTAGGCGGGCATGTGCGTGCGCTCGCCGGTGTACTCCTCGGTGGAGCGGACATCGATCAGCGGCTTGCCCAGGTGTGCCAGGACGTCATCCTTGTAGGCCCGGATGGGGGCGTCGTTGCGCTCCACCACCGGGTAACCTGCGGAGGGGGAAGAGGGTGTGGCCTCGGTGGTCAGTTCGCGACCCTCGGCAATCCACTTGTCGCGGCCGCCGTCGAGCAGGCGAACATCTTCATGGCCGAACAAGGTGAAAACCCACAGCGCGTAGGCAGCCCACCAGTTGGACTTGTCGCCGTAGACAACCACCGTGGTGTCGCGCGAGATGCCCTTGGCGGTGGCGAGCAGTGCAAAAGCCGCGCCGTCAATGTAGTCCCGGGTGACGTCGTCGTTCAGGTCAGTGTGCCAGTCGATCTTGACCGAGCCGGGAATGTGGCCCGTCTCGTACAGCAGCACGTCCTCGTCGGACTCCACAACCACCAGGCCGCCGTCGGCCGTCGCGCCGTTGGCCAGCGCATCCGCGAGCCACTGCGTGGAAACCAGGCGCTCCGGGTGGGCGTACGCTGCGAACTTCTCGTTTGATTCAACTGCAACAGGCATGATGTCCCTTCTTGTAAACCGTGCTGCCGCGGATACATGACGCGACAGCTGTTCCTAACTCTCAGCGTAACCAGTTGGGGTTCGCATTACTTCCCGAGTGTTAACGCAAGGCAATATGGGGTGGGTATTCTTGTATCCGTGATGCGCCTATCACGAACGCCTGAAATTTTTTGATGATGGGAAACATCCTTGGTACACGTTGAGCAACTTTCCACCCGCCGCCCGGCAGTATCGGTGGAGGAACTGCTGGCGGGATTCGTCCCGTCGCCGCGTTTTGGTGAGGTTGCCTTTGCCACCTACCGCCCCGATCCTTCCCAGCCCTCCCAGGCCGAGGCCGTGACAATGCTGCAGAACTTTGCTGCCGATGCCGCGCACAAGCCCGCCACCGGCCTGCGGAAACTCTTCGGCGGCAAGGCCAAGGTCCCCGCCGGTCGCGCCGGAATTTACCTTGACGGTGGCTTTGGCGTGGGCAAGACCCACCTGCTGTCCTCGCTGTGGCACCAGATGGAGGGCCCCAAAGCTATTGGCACCTTCGTGGAGTACACCAACCTGGTGGGCGCCTTGTCCTTCCGTAAAACCGTTGAGGCGCTCAGCGCTTACAAGCTGGTCTGCATTGACGAGTTTGAGCTGGATGATCCCGGAGACACCGTCCTGATGTCGCGTCTCATGCGTGAACTGGCCGACGCCGGTGTGAAGTTGGCTGCCACCTCCAACACCCTGCCGGGTTCCCTGGGCGATGGGCGCTTTGCGGCCGTTGACTTCCAGCGTGAGATTCAGGTGCTGGCAGACCAGTTTGAGATCCTGCACATTGACGGCGAAGACTTCCGCCACCGCGGCCTGCCCACTCCTCCGGAGCCTGTTGCCAACAGCGACTTGGATGCGCGCATGCGCCAAGATTTTGCCGGGCGCACCGTGGCTGTGGATGACTTTGGTACCCTGGTGGACCACCTGGCCGGCGTCCACCCGTCCCGGTACCGCCAGATGCTTTCCGGGATTGACGCTGTGGTGTGGCGCAATGTGCACACCATCACCGAGCAGTCTGTTGCGCTGCGCTTTGTGGTGCTGGCGGACAGGCTCTACGACAAGGATGTGCCCATCCTGGCCAGTGGTGCGCCGCTGGATCAGTTGTTCACCCCCGAAATGATGGCCGGCGGGTACCAAAAGAAGTACTTCCGTGCTGTGTCACGACTGACGGCGCTGGCCCGTGAAGCCCAGGAACTGAGCGTGCCCGCACCCGTGGGATAAGCGGTTAAAAGCGGAAGGCGTCGGTACCGTCTCTCGACGGGACCGACGCCCCCTTGACGCTCTGATCAAGAGCGAAAGGTGAGTTACTTTGCTGCGCCGTCTACAAAACCTGACGCGGCCTGCTGCGCTGAGTCAATCTGGTCCTTGAACTTGTCACCAGTCTTCTCATCGACAAAGTCACCGACTTTTTCAATGCCACCCTTGATGGCGTCTTCCTTGCCGGCGATCAGTCCCTCTGCCTTGCCCTTGATATCGTCAAAAATAGACAATAGGCACCTCCCTTCGCTCCTGGGGTCTTTTGCGCCCCAACTTTCTCCAGCCTAGTGGCTTGGTTCACGTTGTCAACCATATTTTCTTTGCGCTTAATGGGTGTGCCAGACTGGATAATGCCAGATGGCACCCGGACGAGGTGCGCCGTACCCGGCCAGCGAAAAGACGGCGTCAAGGAGAAATTGTCATGGCCTGGATTATTTTGATCGTCTCGGGAATGCTCGAAGCTGTATGGGCAACGGCCCTGGGCAAGAGCGAAGGCTTTAGTAAATTGGGCCCCAGTATTTTGTTTGTTGTGGCATTGATTGCCAGCATGGCTGGGCTTGCCTGGGCCATGCGCACCCTCCCCATCGGGACCTCGTACGCCGTGTGGGTGGGCATTGGGGCAACGCTAACGGTTGCCTACGCCATGATCACCGGCACGGAAGCCGTCTCACTGTTGAAGATTTTGCTGTTGCTGGGACTGGTTGGCTGCATCGTGGGCCTCAAGCTGGCTCACTAGTCCCATCGCGCTGTCGATGTGGTGATTCGCTGTTGATATATCAGCAGCGAATCACCACATCGACAGCGCTGGGCTCTCGCGACTGTCCTTTTGGTGGGCGATACTGGGTTCGAACCAGCGACCTCTCCGGTGTGAACGAGTTACTTCAGCGCATTGGTTTGGCTGCTGAGCCTAAGCTCACCCCGCCTGACTACACTGTGACTGACGACTGACAGCCCGCCACGCTCGAGCTGTATGAGGCTAGAGCTCCCCGCCCCTGGCGCGATAAAAAAGCCCCGCCCTTATGAAAAGGGTGGGGCTATTTTTTTGTGGCTAGGCGGCGACCGGAGCGAGGAGGGCCTCGTTGACGGTTGCCCCATTGATCTGACTCTGCACAACAGCAGCGCCGATCGGCCCGAGCAGAAGCAGGAGCCAGAACGCGCCGTTTCGGCTAAACCCAGAAACAGCCTCAACACCGACTGCGAACTTCCACAGCCACCAGAAGCTCACGATCGGCAGAATAAACAGCCAAGCCGTGGGGATCTTCTGACCCAAAGCATTCATTTCATTCTTAGTTTTCACATGCCACACAAGCGTATATATTCCGAACGTGACTAACGGCAGCAGCAATGGAGCTGCAGGACTGCGACGTTTCATAGTGGTTCCCCTGAGGCGATCGTGAGTGATGATGAATGGCAATTGTAAAGGGGCGGGCCATGCCCCCGTTAGCCAGGCTCGGCGGGGGACGTAACAACAATGTAGGGCTCCCGCGAGAAAATCCCGCACCCTCCGCCGGGTGGGCGATTCCATTGCGTCATCGTGGCGGGCGTCGATGCACGTTTGATGCGCGTTGCGCGATTCGCCCCCAGGTTTGAGGCACGAAAAAGCCCCTCTGATCAGCGTTTGTGCTGGTCAGAGGGGCTTTTCTTTGGGTGGGCGATACTGGGTTCGAACCAGCGACCTCTCCGGTGTGAACGGAACGCGCTACCACTGCGCCAATCGCCCAAAAGTGAACTGCATAATCGCCAGGCGATACATGCGCGTTCCTGTGGTGCGTTCAAAATAATAGCTCAAACTTTCCCGTGCTCATAATCGTCATCTTCGAACTCCCCGCCGTATGGAGTGCCGCCCATGGCGCATCACCGTCCACCCCACCGTTGCGGCAGCCAAGGTGGCTGAAAAGCAGCAGGGGAGTGGCCGGCGTCGACCATAAAAGGATGGAATGTGACGAGCACCTCACGGGAAATTTTGGGTGAACGCGGCAAAAACACCCCGAAAACGCTCAGGAATGACACGGCTGTAATTCGAATGAAGGGCCCGGCATCCGCGCCATCTCAACGATCTTGAGCACCAGGCTCCCTCAAGGGGCATTGGCGTGCGTGGTCGATTTGGTGATTAGGAAAGGCCTCGGGTATTGTTTTTACCGCAGCAACACGGACTACCGAAGCGGAGACGCAAACGGGAGAAAATGTTACTCATGCGGTTGTAGCTCAGCTGGTAGAGCACCACCTTGCCAAGGTGGATGTCGCGAGTTCGAATCTCGTCAACCGCTCGCATGACACGGTTCAGTATTCACGGTGGGGTGGCCGAGAGGCGAGGCAACGGACTGCAAATCCGTGCACACGGGTTCGAATCCCGTTCCCACCTCCAGTTTGACTGAAACAACGTATTTTGCTGTATAGTTCAGCGGGATGCATTGGGCGATTGGCGCAGCGGTAGCGCGCTTCCCTGACACGGAAGAGGTCACTGGTTCGATCCCAGTATCGCCCACGAATGAGTTTGTCTCGTTCAGCTGATGCAAATCAGTAAAGCAGTAAATTGCGGTCGTAGCTCAGCTGGTAGAGCACCACCTTGCCAAGGTGGATGTCGCGAGTTCGAATCTCGTCGACCGCTCAGATGTATGCGTAAAAACTGCCGGAATCCTTGTGGGTTCCGGCAGTTTTATGCGGTGCTCTGTTTTTTGGGGCACTTTGGGCGATTGGCGCAGCGGTAGCGCGCTTCCCTGACACGGAAGAGGTCACTGGTTCGATCCCAGTATCGCCCACGAATGAGCCTGGCTCATTCAACTGATGCAAGTCAGTGAAGTAGTAAATTGCGGTTGTAGCTCAGCTGGTAGAGCACCACCTTGCCAAGGTGGATGTCGCGAGTTCGAATCTCGTCAACCGCTCCAAAAGAAATGCCGGAATCCATGTGGTTCCGGCATTTCTGTTTAAACCGTGAGCTTTCGCTGGGTGACTTATCCACAGCTAAGCCCCTGGCTGGGCCACGGTGTCCGACGGTAGTGGAATAGTAGAGGTATGACAGCACCAGCTTTGGCACACAGCACCGAATTGGGGCGCATGTACGCCCGTTCCCTGCAGGACCCGCCCAAGGTCCCTTCCATCACCACGGTCATCGGCCAGCAATCCAACACCCTGGACGGCTGGATTGGCTATATGGCGGCAACTGCCGTGGCGAAACACCCCGATTTGGGTGCAGCCGTGGGCAATCCTGGTCAGTTGCGCACAGTGGTGCGGGACAGCTCCAACGCCGCCGAACAGTTCCGGGACGCCGCAGCAGCCCGTGGCGACCGGGTGCACAATTATTGCGAACAGGTGTCCTTACGCGCCCTGGACAGGCCGCACCAGTTGGCTGAGGCCCGCGGAGCTCTGGCCGAACACGGCGAGGAGAACTTTGCGCTGCGCTTTGATACCTGGTGGGAGGACTACCAGGTCAAGCCTCTGGCTCCGGAGGTCACCGTCTGGAATGAAACGCTGGGCTACGCAGGAACCTTGGATTTGGTGGCCACCATTGGTGGCAAGCTGTGCATCATCGACTACAAAACCAAAGGCACCGACAGGAATGGCCAGGTCAAGAGCCTGGACGCCAAGGTGGTCATGCAGTTGGTTGCGGGGATGAAGGCAGAGGAGTCCATTGTTGATGAATCCGCCGGCACTTGGGAACCCTGGAAATACGGAGCCGACCCCATCTTGCTCGGCGTTGCCATCGGCGAAACAGAAGTCCGGACACTGCGGGCAAACCCCGAAGTACTTAAAGCCCACTGGTTTAAGTTCGCCTCACTGCGACGTGTGTGGCAAACCTCATTGGATGCTGCCGCCGCCGGGACACCTTTGCTGGAAATTTCGCCGCCCGGACGTTGAGCGCCAACTAGACTTAGAAGCCCCAGCATTCCCCTGAACCGGAACGCATCAATTCCAAAGTGAGGTCCCCACCCATGGCCATCCTGAGCATTCGCATCATCGGCGACCCTGTCCTGAGAACAGTGGCCGAGGAAGTGACAACCTTTGGCCCCGAACTGGCCAAGCTCATTGAGGACATGCACCAGACAATGGTGGATGTCCGGGGGGCCGGGTTGGCGGCACCCCAAGTTGGTGTCAACAAGCAGATCTTCACGTATTCGGTGAATGGCCAGGAAGGCCACATCATCAATCCCATCCTGGTGGCCAGCGACGACCTCGCCACCGCACAGGAAGCTGAAGGCTGCTTGTCGGTGCCGGGCCTGGGCTTCAAGGTTGAGCGTCACAGGTGGGTGCGCATCACCGGTGTGGACAAGAACGGCCACCCCATCGACATGGAAGCAACAGGCGTCCTCGCCAAGTGCTTCCAGCACGAAACTGACCACCTGATGGGCAAGCTCTATGTGGACCGCCTTGAGGGTGAGGACCGCAAGGAAGCCTTGCGCGCTATTCGCACCGCCAATTACCACGATGTCACGGCACAGACTGTTGCCAAGCGGGCCCGCACTGTGGGCTCAGCTTTTGGCGCAGGCGCCGCCCAATGAGGATACTTTTTGCCGGAACACCCGCTGTAGCCTTGCCGTCGCTGGAAGCCTTGCGCGCAGCAGGGCATGAGATTGTTGCTGTCCTGACCCGCCCGGATGCGCCGTTGGGCCGCAAACGGGTGCTCACGCCGTCGCCCGTTGCAGCCCGCGCCCAAGAGCTTGGCCTGCCTGTCATCAAGGCCAACAAGATCGACGACGAAGCTGCCGCGGCCATCGCGGCCGCGGCGCCGGAGGTGGCCGCCATTGTGGCGTACGGGGCGTTGATCCCCGAAAGTGCTCTGACCATCCCCACGCATGGCTGGATCAACCTGCACTTCTCCTTGCTTCCCGCCTGGCGCGGCGCGGCCCCCGTGCAGCACTCCGTTATCAACGGGGACCAGGTGACCGGTGCCGCCACCTTCCTGCTGGAAAAGGGGCTCGACACCGGACCCATCTACGGCACCATGACCGAGGGCATCCGCCCCACTGACACCAGTGCGGAGTTGCTGGAACGGCTTTCTCACAGCGGGGCAGTGCTGCTGGCCCAAACCATGGGTGGCCTGGAGGCAGGTGCGCTCAGTGGCGTGACCCAGCAGGGCGAGATTTCGCTGGCCCCCAAATTAACGTTGGAGGACGGCCACGTGCGCTGGAGCGATCCGGCCCTGGCCATCGACCGGCGGGTTCGCGGCGTGACGTCCGAGCCGGGCGCCTGGACTCTGCTCGGCGGCCAGCGCTTCAAACTGGAACCGGTATTGCTGCGTCCAGATGTTACCGATCTTGCCCCCGGGCAGCTTCGCGTGGAGACGAAATCGGTGCTGGTGGGCACGGGATCGCACGCCATTGAGCTTGTGAACGTGCAGCCAGCAGGCAAAAAACTTATGAAAGCAACAGACTGGGCCCGCGGCCTAGCCAACAAGGAAGATGTGGTGTTTGAATGACCAGCGAGCAAGGCGGACGTTCGAGCCACCAAAGCAACCGATCAGGGCAGGGCGGCAACTCCGGGGGTGTCCGGCGTCGTGATGATGCAGGGCGCGAGCGGAACCGCAGCACCACGCGCAACCGGACGGATACCGCACCCGGGCAGCGCACCCGTGTAGCAGATCCGGCACGGTTGGTGGCTTTTGAGGTGTTGCGGGCCGTCTCGGCCGATGACGCCTACGCCAACCTGGTGCTGCCCACACGCATCCGCCGCCATGGCCTGGACCGCCGCGACGCCGGCTTCGCCACGGAACTGACCTACGGTGCACTTCGCGCCCAGGGCACCTATGACGCCATCCTGACCCAGTGCGTGGACCGCCCGCTCAGCGAGCTGGATCCTGCCATTTTGGATGCCCTGCGCATTGGCGTCCACCAGTTGATGGCCATGCGCGTGCCCACGCACGCCGCCCTGGACCAGACCGTTGGCCTGGCCCGCGCCGTGATTGGTGCCGGCCCGTCGGGTCTCGTCAACGCAGTGCTGCGCAAGGTTGCCGCCAAGGAATTGCCGCAGTGGCTCAGCGAGCTCACCGAGGGTCTCAGCGACGACGTCAAGATTGCCTCCATTGAGCATTCCCACCCGGAATGGATTGTTCGCTCCATGCGCCAGGCCCTGGTGGCGCACGGTCGCGACGTCTCCGAGATCACCGCCTTGCTGGAGGCCGACAACGAGGCCCCCGTGGTGAACCTGGTGGCCCTGCCCGGCCTGGGCGATCTTTCCGAGGCCTTCGAGGCCGGCTTCACGCCCGGTGAACTAGTGGCGGATTCCGCACTGTCCTCCGGCGGAGACTTGAGCCGACTGGAAAGTGTCCGCGACGGCTCCGTGCGTGTTCAGGACGCCGGTTCGCAGCTGGTGGCCAGGGCCTTGGCGGCCGTGGAGATCACCTCCGAACCGAACGACGGCGAGGAGCGCTGGCTCGACCTGTGCGCCGGCCCCGGTGGAAAAGCAGCCCTGCTGGCAGCCCTCGCAGCAGAGAAGGGCGCCTGGATCTTGGCCAATGAGCCCTCCGTGCACCGCGCCAAGCTGGTCTCCCAGGCACTCGCCGCAGTGCCGGCCGACACCTGGACCGTGCGCACTGGCGACGGTCGCGACATTGGCAAGGAGCACCCGGACGCCTTTGACCGGATCCTGGTTGATGCGCCCTGCACGGGCCTGGGGGCCTTGCGCCGTCGTCCGGAATCACGGTGGCGCCGCAAGCTCTCGGACGTGGCCGAGCTCGGCCCTCTGCAGCGCGAACTGCTGACCTCTGCCTTGCAGGCAGTCAAGCCCGGCGGCGTGGTTGCCTACGTGACCTGCTCCCCGCACGTTGCCGAGACCATCGCCGTGGTGGAGGACGTGATGCGCAAGCGTGACGATCTTGAACTGCTCGACGCCGGTGCCGCCCTTGACGCTGTCAGCCTCAGCCACAATGTGGGTGCCGGCAACGCCGCCTCGGCTGTGCCCGCCCACCAGAAAATGGCGCAGCTGTGGCCGCACATCCACCAAAGCGATGCCATGTTCCTTGCCCTGATCCGCAAGAACTGACCCGCCCGCACCACCACGAGTGTCCCAGCAGAAAATCCCAGCAGAAAAGATGAGGCTAATTCGTGACCAGTAATTCGCTCAAATGCTGCATCAACCCCAGCATTTTGTCCGCCGACTTTGTGAACCTGCAAGCCGAATTGGCGCGCATCAGCAACGCCGACGCCGTCCACGTTGACGTCATGGACAACCATTTTGTGCCGAATCTGACCCTGGGACTTCCTGTGGTGGAACGGATCCAGCAGGTCAGCCCCATCCCGTTGGACGCGCATCTGATGATCGCCGATGTGGACAGGTGGGCACCGCAGTACGCGGACGCCGGCCTGGCCTCGGTGACGTTCCATGTCGAGGCATCCAACGCCCCCATCAAGCTGGCCCGTGAGCTCCGGGCCCGGGGGGCCAAGGCTGGCATGGCGCTGCGGCCAGCCACCGCTGTCGAGCCCTACTTGGACATGCTCCCTGAACTGGACATGCTGCTCATCATGACGGTTGAGCCGGGCTTTGGCGGGCAGTCGTTCCTGGACGTCACCTTGCCCAAGATTCGCCGGGCCAGGGCCGCCATCGAAGGCAGCGGCGTCAACGTGGCCATCCAGGTGGACGGCGGCATCACGGAGGAAACCATCACCCGAGCAGCCGAAGCCGGGGCCAATATTTTTGTGGCCGGATCAGCCGTCTACGGCATGCCGTCGCCGGAAGAGGCCATCGAATCCTTACGCGCCAAGGGCCAGCTGGCCTTCGGCTAGACTTCCCCGCTTCATAGACTTTAATAGGGCGGGAATGAATTGGACCCACCGCGCATTACATAAGAAGTAGGCAATGCAAATGGCGCCATAATAAGGTGCCATACTATAAGTGCTGTTCGCAATGGCGGGCAGCAAAAATGAAGTATCACGTGCTCCGGGGTCGGTGTAATTCCGAACCGGCGGTTATAGTCCGCGACCCGCGCGCAGCCAGTTGGAAACAGCAGGCAGCGCACGGTTGATCTGGTGAAATTCCGGAACCGACAGTTAAAGTCTGGATGGGAGAAGCACGAACAGTTTTGGCCACCCGCCAAAGGTGTCGCAGCCGCATACGCTGTTGGCGCCGTCGCACGGGTGAGCCCGTTCTGTCGTTACCCCCGGAGCCATCGCGGTCTTGAAAGGGTATAGGTAACGATGGACTTTCTGCGATGGCTCTTTGACGCCAAACTTGAATTTGCCGATGGCGGATTCCTGCTCTGGCGTGAAGTCATAGGCAATCTTTTTGGGCTCGCCAGCGCCCTCGGCGGAATGCGCCGTAAAATCTGGGCATGGCCCGTGGGCATCATCGGCAATCTCCTGCTGTTCACCGTCTTCATGGGCTCGGTCTTCGGCTCGGCCGACCACGTCAACCTGCTGGGCCAAGCCGGCCGCCAAATCATGTTCATCGCCGTCTCCGTGTACGGCTGGCACAGGTGGAACCAAACCCGCCATACCAAGAACGACGACGGCACGCACGTTGGCGAAGCCGTTGAGCCGCGCTGGGCCGGAGTCCGCGTACGCTGGGCCCTGGTGGGGACCATGATCGCCGGAACAGCAATTCTCACACCAATTTTCCGCGCCCTGGGTTCCTACGAACCCGTGTGGGCGGACGCCTGGATTTTCATGGGCTCACTTTTGGCCACCTACGGGATGGCCAAGGGGTGGGTGGAGTTCTGGCTCATCTGGGTTGCCGTGGACTTGGTGGGCGTGCCGTTGCTCTTTAGTGCCGGCTACTACGCCTCCGCCTTCATGTACATCTTCTACGGCGCCTTCACCTTGGCCGGATTCTTTGTTTGGTGGCGGGTGCGGCGCACCAGCGACGCCTTGGCCCGCCAGGTATCAGTCGATGCCACTTTCCCCGACATCACTGTGAGCAATCGAGAGGTCAAATCATGAACTTGAACACCATGAACCAAGGCGGCATGAGCCCCGAGCCGGAGCACTTCACCCATGCCGAGGTGCTCGGCATGGAGACTGCTCTCTCGGCGGCACGGCAGGGCGTCCGCAGCTCCAACCCCCTGGTAGGGGCAGTGATTATTGACGCCGATGGGACGTTCCTGGCCATTGGTTATCACAAGGGTGCCGGGACCGCCCACGCCGAAGCCGATGTGATCAACCGCCTGCTGGGCACCGGGGTGAAACGCGACCTCTCGGCAGCAACCCTCATTGTCACCCTCGAACCGTGCAGCCACGTGGGCCGGACCGGGCCGTGTACCCAGGCCATCCTGGACGCTGGAATTGGGAACGTGGTGTTCGCGTTGCCGGATCCGAACAAGACTTCGGCCGGCGGAGCGGAGATTCTCCACAACGAAGGCATCAACGTCCGGATGGGATTGATGGCCACCGAAGCCGAAGATCTCAACCGGCAGTGGTTTATTGCCGTCCGGGAGAACCGGCCGTTCATCACGGCCAGGCTGGCGCAAACCGTTGACGGGCGCATCGCCGCGGTGGACGGCACCAGCCAGTGGATCACCTCGAAGGAGTCCCGGCAGGACTCGCACGAACTGCGTGCCCGCGTGGATGCCATTGTGGTGGGCACGGGAACTGTCATCGCGGACAACCCGCGGCTTACCGCACGTGCCGCCGACGGCGCAGACTCCGCCAAGCAGCCCCTGCGCGTGGTGATGGGCCTGCGAGAAATTCCAGCGGATGCAGCCGTCCGTGGCAAGGCGGGCACGGACGACTTCCTGGCCCTGCAAACTCACGATCCGGCCGCCGTCGTCCGGGAACTGCAAGCGCGCGGAGTGGGGCACCTGATGATTGAGGGCGGTGCCAAGATCAACGCGGCGTTCCTTGCACAGGGGCTGGTGGATGAGCTGGTTGTCTACCTTGCACCGACCCTGTTGGGCGCTGGCATTCCGGCCCTGACCGACCTCGGCATTGGAACCCTTGAAAACGCCCAACGCTGGGAATGGGACAGCACCACCCGGGGGCCTGTGGAAATTCTGGGCCCGGACCTGAAATTGACGTTGATGCCGGCCAAGGCCGCCAGCGTGGAAGGAAAATAGAGCATGTTTACAGGAATTATTGAAGGCCGCGGCACAGTGGTCAGCCTTGAGCAGCAGCCGGACTCGGACAGTGCCGTGCTGGTTGTGAAGGCCGGTGACGTCCTGGCCGGGCTGGCCCTTGGCGGCTCCTTGGCCGTCAACGGTGTGTGCCTGAGCGCGGTGCGCCTGGACGGGGGCACGGTTGAAGTAGATGTCATGGGCGAAACCCTGCTGCGCACCACAACAGGTGAGCTGCACGTGGGCGACACCGTCAATCTGGAACGCTGCGTGGTGGCCGGCGGGCGGCTGGACGGACATGTGGTGCAAGGCCATGTGGACGGTGTTGGTTCCCTGCTCGAACGCGAGAACCAGGGCAAATGGGACCGCCTGCGCTTTGCCGTGCCCCGGGAGTTGTCGCGCTACATTGCAGAAAAGGGCTCCATCGCCATCGACGGCGTGTCCCTGACAGTGACTGCCGTCAGCCCGGCCGCGTTGCCGGAGCAGTGGTTTGAGGTGGGGCTCATCCCCGTCACGCTGGAAAAAACAGGCTTGGGCGCCAAGGGTGTTGGCGGGACCGTCAATCTGGAAGTGGATGTGCTGGCCAAATACGCCCAGCGCCTGCTGGAATTCAGCACACTTGAGGCGGATGCCCAATGAGTGCCGCAACAGATCCCGTCACGCTGCTGGACCCGGTGTCCCTGGCCATCGCCGCGATGGCTCGGGGCGAGGCGGTCCTGGTGGTCGATGACGAGGACAGGGAAAACGAGGGCGACATCATTTTTGCCGCCCAGCACAGCACCCCCGCACTCATGGGCTGGACCATCCGGCACAGCTCCGGGGTGATTTGCATACCCATGGACCACGACCGGGCTGACGCCATGGCGCTGCCGCCCATGGTGGAGGTCAACCAGGACGCCAAGGGCACGGCATACACTGTCAGCTGCGACGCCACGCACGGTGTCTCCACGGGCATCAGCGCCACCGACAGGTCGCTGAGTGCAACAGTTCTCGCTGACCCGCAATCCATGCCCGACGCCGTCACCCGGCCCGGGCACATGTTCCCCCTTCGCGCCGTGGCCGGGGGAGTGCGCCAGCGTCCCGGGCATACAGAAGCAGCCGTCGACCTGTGCAAGTTGGCAGGGTTGCAGCCCGTCGGTGTCATTGCCGAGGTGGTGGACGACGCCGGCGAAATGGTCAGGCTGCCCGGTTTGCGACAGTTCGCCGATGAGCAGGGCCTGTTGCTGATTTCCATCGCCGACCTCGTTGACCACATGGCGGGAGGGCCCGGTCATGACTGAGAGTTGTGTCAGCGGCGGCCCCGTGGTTTCGCTGCCCACCAAGTTTGGTGTGTTCCAGGCCCAGGCATGGACGGACAAAGTCACGGGGGCCGAGCACCTCAGCGTCACCTCACCCCATGCTGCGCAAGGGGATCCGCTGGTTCGCCTGCATTCGGAATGCCTCACCGGAGATGTTCTTGGCTCCTACAGGTGCGATTGCGGTGAACAGCTGGACTATGCCCTCGGGCTCATTTACACCCACGGCGGAACGCTGGTTTACCTGCGCGGCCATGAGGGCAGGGGCATTGGCCTGGCCAACAAGATGCGCGCCTACGCCTTGCAGGAGGCCGGTGCGGACACCGTTGACGCCAACGAGCAATTGGGATTCCCGGCGGATGCGCGCGACTACGCCTCGGCTGCCGGCATTCTGGTAGCCCTTGGCTTGGACCGCATCAAATTGCTCAGCAACAACCCGCTGAAGTCGGAGGAACTGAGCCGTCTCGGAATCGCCATCAGTGAGATCGTTGCCACCGAGGTTCCTGCGCGCAGCGAAAACGTCCGCTACTTGGAAACCAAGCGCGATCGCATGCGCCACGTGCTGAACGTGGAAGCACCCGAAAAAGCCACAAGCCACGCAACGCCAAACCCCCAGGAAGGACCCTCAGCATGAGCGGCCACGGAGCACCAGTCATCGGATTCAGCACGGAAGAAAAGTCCCACACATCATCGTTGAAGGTGGCCATCATTGCCGCCAGCTGGCACACCGAAATCATGGACGGCCTGCTGGCCGGTGCCCTGCGCGGTGCCGCCGACGCCGGCATCGCCGAGCCCACAGTGGTCAGGGTCCCGGGCAGTTTCGAGCTGCCCGTTGCTGCTGCGCGGCTGGCACCGAAGTTCGACGCCGTCGTAGCCCTGGGTGTGGTGATCCGCGGCGGCACTCCGCACTTTGACTACGTGTGCCAGGCAGCCACCATGGGACTCACCGACGTCAGCGTCCGCACAGGCGTGCCCGTTGGCTTCGGCGTGCTGACCTGCGACACCGAACAGCAGGGCCTGGACCGCGCCGGACTGCCCGGCTCAGTGGAGGATAAGGGCCACGAGGCCATCACGGCCGCCCTCGCAGCAGCCCTGACCCTGGCCCAGCTGGGCGTCTAACCGTTCCTGAACTTATGCGCGGAACCCGCCATGAGTTCTGCGCATAAGTACTTAGGCGCTGAACTCGAGCCGAGTTTTACGCATAGCTTCAGAGGAATGAAATTATGCGCCGAACTCGTCATGGGTCCGGCGCATAACTTCAGCCAGCTGCCGTGCCCGGCGGGCAGGCGCGGGAAAATGTCCACATGTTGGACGCGGCTGGTGGGTGAATCCTTGGACGGCCCGCAAAGCAAGTAAGCTGGAGTCCGTGAAGACCTTCGAATCCCTTTTTGATGAGCTCAGTGCGAAAGCCGCAGCCCGGCCCGCTGGCTCCCGTACCGTCGCCGAACTTGAATCCGGCATTCACGGTATCGGCAAGAAAGTGGTTGAGGAAGCTGCTGAGGTATGGATGGCCGCCGAGTATGAATCGGAAGAGGCCTGTGCCGAAGAGATTTCCCAGCTGTTCTACCACCTGCAGGTCATGATGATCGCAAAAGGACTGACCCTTCAGGACGTTTACAAGCATCTATAGCCACGCGCTGTGGCTGCTTGAGTCGACCCTGAAAAGGCGTTGGAAACGCCAAAAACCTTTTGCTTGAACCGATCTGAAAGAAACTTTCAAATGCTGCGTGTTGCCGTCCCGAACAAGGGTGCCCTGTCCGAAGCCGCCTCAGCCATGCTGGCGGAGGCTGGTTACCGCCAACGCCGCGATAGCCGCGAGCTGGTCATGGTTGACCCCGAGAACAACGTTGAATTCTTCTTCCTCCGTCCCCGCGACATTGCCGTTTATGTTGGCGCCGGAACGCTGGATGTTGGCATCACCGGCCGTGACCTGCTCATGGACGCCCAGGTGGACGCCGAAGAGCTGTTGCCGCTGGGCTTTGCCCGCTCCACCTTCCGCTTTGCCGGGCCCGTGGGCCACTTCAGCAAGGCGGCCGAGCTGGAAGGCAAGCGCCTGGCCACCAGCTATGACGGCCTGTTGCGTGAGTACCTGGCCGAGCTTGGCATTAACGCCAAGGTTGTCCGCCTTGACGGTGCCGTTGAGTCGTCCGTGCGGTTGGGCGTGGCTGACGCCATTGCCGACGTCGTCGAAACCGGCAGCACGCTCAAGGCAGCCGGCATGGAAATTTTCGGCGAGCCCATCCTGAACTCGGAGGCCTTGTTGATTGGCCGCCGCGGCGTTACCCCGCCGGCCGGGGTGGAAGTGTTGATCCGCCGCCTGCACAGCGTTTTGGTGGCGCGCCAGTACGTGCTCCTGGACTACGACGTGCCCAAGACGCTCATGGAGAAGGCCACGGCACTGACCCCGGGTCTGGAATCGCCCACGGTTTCGCCGCTGCGCGACTCGGACTGGGTGGCTGTGCGCTCGATGGTCTTGTCCAAGGACACCAACCGGATCATGGACGAGCTGTACGATCTTGGCGCCCGTGCCATCCTGGTCAGCAACATCCACGCCTGCCGCATCTAGGGAGAAGACCCATGAGTGTTGCCATCAGAGTCATTCCGTGCCTGGATGTCGACGCCGGCCGCGTGGTCAAGGGCGTCAAGTTTCAAAACCTGCGCGACGCCGGTGACCCGGTTGAGTTGGCAAAGCGTTACGACCTTGCCGGGGCCGATGAGCTGACGTTCCTGGACGTCACGGCCTCCTCCGGGAACAGGGAGACAACCTTTGATGTTGTCTCCCGCGCTGCCGAGCAGATCTTCATCCCGCTGACTGTTGGCGGGGGAGTGCGCGAGGTGTCCGATGTGGACAAGCTGCTGCGCCATGGGGCTGACAAGGCCTCCATCAATACAGCAGCGATTGCCCGCCCGGGCGTCATCGATGAGATCACCCACCGTTTTGGTTCGCAGGTTCTGGTGCTCAGCGTTGACGCGCGCCGCACGCAGGGCGGGATCACGCCGTCGGGCTATGAAGTGACAACCCACGGTGGCCGCGAGGGCACACGGATGGACGCCATCGAATGGGCCAAGGAAGCGGCAGACCGCGGTGTGGGGGAGATCCTGCTGAACTCGATCGACGCCGACGGCACCAAGGAAGGCTTTGACCTGGAGCTGATCCGGCTGGTTCGCGCCGCCGTGCACATCCCCATCATTGCCTCAGGCGGTGCCGGCAAGCCGGAGCATTTCCCGCCCGCCGTAGCTGCCGGTGCCAACGCTGTGCTGGCCGCATCCGTGTTCCACTTTGGGCCGGACCATGCCATTGCCGATGTGAAAAAGGCTATTCGCGACGCCGGTTACGAAGTCCGCTGATTCCCTAGCCGGCCTCGCGAACGGGCAGTAGTTGTTGATGTTTCACGCAAACATCAACAACTACTGCCCGTTCACGAGGCGGGGCGAGGCGAGGCGGGGTTAGAGTGCGCGCATCCGGTTGTTGCGTGGATTGTGCTCCACCTCAGCCAGGCCCAGTTCCTCCAGCAGCGGCGGCAGGTACATGCCGACACGTCCGCGGTAGCCCTTCTTCAATCCGTACCAGCCGCCCACAGGATTGGACTCGGCCCGGGCCCAGGCCTCCACGGTGCCGTCTTTGGCGGTTTTCTGCTCATCAGCGCTGCCCAGTTCCATCCAGTCGCCGTGCTCGGCAAGCATGGCCGCCAGGTCGGCAACGAGACGAAGCTGGTACTTCAAAACTGTTTTGCCCACCGTGCACACAAGTTCTGGCGGGTCTGCTGATTCGTTGCGGTACATGGTGTACTCGGAGGTGCCGGGCGGGGTTTTCAACAGCCACGGGGAGTCGTTGGTGCCGGCGTTGCCCCAGTCAAGTGCACTCATGAACTTCTCCATCCACTAGATGCGAACGCTGGCGGCCTAAGAAAAGCTAGAGCCCCACCGGCGCTGTCTGCAAAAGTGCCACGGCGTCTTGCTGGCCCTCAAAGGAGACCAAAGCCTGGCCTGTGCGGCCGTTGGCGTGCATGAGCAGCTCACCCGGCTCGCCAATGATGGCCACGGAGACGGGTGCTCGTTTGGCAACGTGCCGGGGTCCGCTGGCGTTGACCAAAACGACGCCCAGGTCAACGCTGCGGTAGAGAATGGCTGCCCGGGTGATCAGTTCAGCCCAGAGCGCCTGTGAGTACTCGGCATCCAAGGCGCGCGGCGCCCACCGGTCCGAGGCGCGGCGGACATCTTCGGTGTGGATGAAGAACTCCGCGAGGTTCGCACTGTGCTCAACAGCCTTCAAGGCAAAGGGTGAAATTTTGGGCGGGCCGGCACGGAACTTTTCCACCAAGGCTGCATACGCCTCGGGCGTGCTGGACTCGGCCGCGAGCTTGGCAATGGCCTTTTCAGTGGCTTTGCGCCAGGGTTTGAGCACCATGCCCAGGCCGGCGCGGGGATTGTGTTCGCGCAGGTAAAGGTGAGCGGCCAGTTCCTGGGTCCGCCATCCTTCACAGAGTGTGTTAGCTCCCGGACCTGCTGCCAGCAAGGTTTCGGCGAGTACTTCTCGGGACGGCTCTACAAATCGCATCACTTGTGAAATTAGCATGTATTGACTCCAATTGGCATCAAGAACCGCCGCTTGGCTGTCCTTGGCTTACGAATTTCACCCCCGGTTACATTCGCCGGCGCAGCCCGATGACGGTTTGATACGCTTTCTGGCACTAGAATTGGCACTGATGCAGCACAATCCAGAACCCCAGTCAATGCCCGCCGACTCCGCCACGCAGCCAACCGCTGCGGCAGCAGCCACCACCATCGAGGAACTGCCCGCCGAGGTGGCGGCGCTGCTCAAGCATGATGATGCGGGACTCGTTGCAGCCATCATTCAGCAGTTCGACACCCATGAGGTGTTGATGCTCGGCTGGATGGATGATGAGGCCCTGCGCCGGACGCTGAGCAGTGGACGCGTCACCTTCTACTCACGCTCCCGCCAGGAATACTGGCGCAAGGGCGACACCTCCGGGCACTTCCAGTACGTGAAGAGCGTGGCCCTGGACTGCGACGGCGACGCCCTGCTGATCGAAGTTGACCAGGTGGGCGCAGCCTGCCACACCGGCACACACACCTGTTTTGACAACCGTGAACTCACAGCCGTGGTGGGTCACCGCGGCGAGTAGCTCCCGCACCTCGTAGTTTTGCTTCATTCACCCGATTGACTCAAGGAAGCCAACCATTTCATGCAAGATCTAGGTGTCATCAGCCCCTCCCTGGCGGAATTTAGGGAATTGGCCCGCAGCCGCCGGGTTGTCCCCGTCCATCTGAAGGTCCTCGCCGACGCGCAAACGCCCATTGGCCTGTACCGCTCCCTCGCCGCCGAGGCGCCGGGCACGTTCTTGATGGAATCGGCTGCCGTGGGCGGGGTGTGGTCTCGCTATTCCTTCATTGGTGTGCGCTCCAGTGCCACTTTGACAACGCGCGACGGCGAGACGTTCTGGCAGGGTGAACCCCCAGTGGGCGTGCCCTTGGGTGGTAGCCCGGTGGATGCCATGGAAGCAACGCTGAAGCTGTTGGGCACCGAACGGTTCGATGGTTTGCCGCCGTTCACCTCGGGTTTGGTGGGCTTTGTGGGCTGGGAGGCTGTGCGGCACTGGGAGAAACTCCCGGAGCCGCCCGTCGATGACCTGCACCTGCCTGAAGTTGCCCTGAACCTTGTGGCCGACATGGCCGTGCATGACAACAATGAAGGCACCGTGCTGTTGATAGCCAATGCCATCAACGCCAACGGCACCGACGAGAACGTGGACGGCGCCTGGCATGACGCGGTGGCCCGGGTCCGTGCCATGGTGGAGCAACTGCGCCAGCCCGTGGTCCAGCCCATGTCCGTGGTGGACGTTCCGGCAGCCAGCTTTGCCGAGAGCGTGCAGGAGCGCTGGGACCGGAACCAGTACCTGGCCGCGCTTGACCGCAGCAAGGAAGCCATTGTGGATGGTGAAGTGTTCCAGGTGGTCATCTCGCGCCGCTTTGAAATGGAATGCCAGGCCACCGCCTTGGATGTGTACCGCGTCTTGCGCAACACCAACCCCAGCCCGTACATGTACCTGTACAGCTTCGAGGACTCCAACGGTGCGCCCTACTCCATTGTGGGATCCTCACCGGAGGCCCTGGTCAGCGTCAGCGGCAACGAGGTCATCACCCACCCCATTGCAGGCTCGCGACCGCGCGGCGGCACGGTGGAGGATGACAAATGGCTGTCCAAGGACTTGCTGGAGGATGACAAGGAACGCTCCGAGCACCTGATGCTGGTTGACTTGTCCCGCAACGACCTTTCCAAGGTTTGTGTCCCCGGCACAGTGGATGTCACCCAGTTCATGGAGGTGGAGCGTTTCAGCCACATCATGCACCTGGTCTCCACCGTGGTGGGCACCCTCAGCCCGGACAAGAACGCCTATGACGTCTTGGCCGCGACCTTCCCCGCGGGAACCCTGTCCGGGGCTCCAAAGCCGAGGGCGCTGCGTCTCATTGACGAACTGGAACCGCATCGCCGCGGCATTTACGGCGGCGTTGTTGGATACCTGGACTTTGCCGGCAACATGGACATGGCCATCGCCATCCGTTCGGCCCTGCTGCGTGACGGCAAGGCCTATGTCCAGGCCGGCGGCGGCATCGTGGCCGATTCAGTCAACGAGACCGAGGCCCTGGAAACAGTTAACAAGGCGGCAGCCCCGCTGCGCGCTGTGTATGCGGCCGCCTCACTAAGGGCCCTTGATGAGAATGTCGGGGAAGAATTGTGAGCACGTCAGTTCCGGAATCACACGAGTCAGACGAAGAGGTATTGGGAGCTGTGGCACCGCACTCCAGCGCCACCAAGACTCCGCCCTGGCAGCGCAAGTCAACGTTGATCCTGTTGGCAATTTTGGCTGCGCTGGCCGTGTTCGGTACCACCACCCAAACCTGGATTCACGTAGCCATCGCACCCGGTGAAGTTGCCCAGACGGACTTGGACATTCCGGGCAGCAAGGCCGCTGTGGCCGTCTCCGCCCTGGCCTTGGTGGCCCTGGCAGGCGCCCTGGCAACCACCATTGCCGGGAAAGTGGCCCGCATTGTCGCCTCCTGCATCGTCTTGCTGGGCGCGGTGGGGATCATCGCCGTAGCGCTTGGGGTTTTGGCGAATCCGGCAGCTGCCGCCATGTCCGAGGTTGGTGCCGCCACGGGCATCACTGGCCAGAATTCTGACGCCACCACCACCATCTTTCCTGTGCTGGCCGCGCTGGCTGCGGCAGTGCTGGCCCTGACCGCGTTGGCTGTGCTGTGGTTTGGGCGGGCCTGGACCGTGCGCACCAAATATGACGCCGCCACGACGGCCTCGGGAGCCAACGCCGGTGAGCCGGTGGACGAGATTGACCGGTGGGATCAGCTCAGCCGCGGGGAAGACCCCACAGTCTAGGCACGGCACACATCCAAGGGGTGCCGCAGTTTCGGCTTCCTTGGGCAACTAATGGCAGAATGTATTTCAGTATCCGCGTTAAATAGGGAGATTTACCATGAGCAACAAGTCGGCGCAGGCAGTTACCGTACACGAGCCCGTTGATCACAGCATCGAACTAGGGCACGGCAACAGCCCGGCAGCATGGACAAGCGTGACCATCATGCTGGTTGGTACCATCATCGGTTGCATCGCCTTCGTCATCGGCGAGAGCGCAACCACCTTGTTCTGGATCGGCGTGGGCGTCATTGTTGTTGGCCTCATTGCAGGACCCGTCCTGCGGGCCGCGGGCTACGGTGTTGGTGGCAGCAAGCTGAAGAACACCGGCCACTAATCGTGAGTGTTTTGCTGGACATCATTGACGGAGTCCGAGCGGACCTTCGGGCGCGCCAAGAACTGGTCAGCCTGGCCGAGCTGCAGGAGCAGGTCAAGCATGTTGCCCCTGCCCTGGACGCTTGGGCTGCTCTGGGTGGAAACTTGGCGCAGCGCCCTGAACTGATGGTCATCGCCGAGGTGAAGCGTCGCAGCCCCTCCAAGGGTGATCTGGCAGGCATCGCCGATCCGGCTGCACTGGCAGTGCACTACCGCGACGGCGGAGCCAGCGTGATCAGCGTCCTCACCGAGGAGCGCCGCTTTGGCGGTTCCTTGGCCGATTTGGATGCCGTTCGCGCGGCTGTGGACATTCCGGTGCTGCGCAAGGACTTCACCTGCGATGAGTACATGATTTGGGAAGCGCGTGCCCACGGAGCGGACCTGGTGCTGCTCATTGTTGCGGCACTGAGCGATGAGGAACTGCGAAGCTACCTGGATCTGACCCATCAGCTGGGCATGAACGCCGTGGTGGAAACACACACGGCGGAGGAGATTGCCCGGGCAGTGGCAGTTGATGCCAAGATCATTGGCATCAATGTTCGCAACCTGAAAACCTTGGACGTTGACCGGGGCGTGTTTGCAGCCCTCGCTGGCAGCATTCCCGCAGGCCCCATTGTGGTTGCCGAATCCGGTGTCCGCGACGTTGCCGATGTTCAGCATTACAGCGCCCACGGCGCCCACGCCATTTTGGTGGGCGAAGCGTTGGTGAAGGATTCCACTCCGCGTGAGCGGATCGCCGAATTCAAGGCCGCCGGGGCACTGGCCATCAGCGCCCGCTAGAGCACCTCTTGCCTGGTTGCCGTGTCCCTTTCCGGGGCATGACGGCCGGGCTTTATGGCAATATGCGGCACCGCGGCCGCCGAAGACTATTAGTGCACAATTATCCAGGAACAGGACGGTGGAACTGATGGCTAACGTGCCAGCAGCTTCGTCACAGGATCCCGCTGACATGGTGGATCCGGCAACAGCATTCTTACAGGGCGGCGCCGCGGCACCGGAATTCTCTCCCGAGCATTCCCTGCGGCACGCACCTGGCCCCTACTTTGGCAGCTACGGTGGCCGATGGATGCCGGAATCACTCATCGCAGCCCTGGATGAGCTTGAAGACACCTTTGAAAAGGCCAGGGTTGACCCCGAGTTTCTCGCCGAGATCGCCGAGCTGAACAAGAACTACTCGGGTCGCCCGTCACTGTTGACCGAGGCCAAGAACTTCAGCAAGCACGCCGGTGGCGCCCGCGTGTTCCTCAAGCGCGAGGACTTGAACCACACAGGTTCCCACAAGATTAACAATGTCCTGGGCCAGGCCCTGCTGGCCAAGCGCATGGGTAAGACCCGCATCATCGCCGAAACTGGCGCGGGCCAGCACGGTGTGGCCAGCGCCACCGCCGCCGCCCTGCTCGGTCTTGAATGCGTGGTCTACATGGGTGCCGAGGACTGCCGTCGCCAGGCCTTGAACGTGGCCCGCATGCAGCTCCTTGGTGCCACCGTCGTCCCCGTGACCAATGGATCCCAGACGCTCAAGGACGCCATCAACGACGCACTGCGCGACTGGGTGGCAAATGTGGAGAGCACCCACTACGTGCTGGGCACGGTTTCCGGCTCCCACCCCTTCCCCGCCATGGTGCGTTTTTTCCACGAAGTCATTGGTGAGGAGGCCCGCGGCCAGATCCTCGAGCAGATCGGCCGCCTGCCCGACGCCCTGTGCGCCTGCATCGGTGGCGGATCCAACGCCATTGGCCTGTTCCACGCATTCTTGGATGATCCGTCCGTGAAGATCTTCGGTTTCGAGGCCGGGGGCGACGGCGTCGAAACTGGTCGCCACGCCGCAGCCATCACGCTGGGCCGTACCGGCGTGCTGCACGGTGCCCGCTCCTACCTCATGCAGGACGACGACGGCCAGACCGTCGAGTCGCACTCCATCTCCGCAGGCCTGGACTATCCCAGCGTCGGCCCCGAACACTCTTACCTGGCCGATATTGGCCGGGTCGGCTATGAGCCGATCACCGACAGTGAGGCCATGGAGGCCTTCAGGCTGCTAAGCCAGACTGAGGGCATCATCCCCGCCATCGAGTCCTCCCATGCTTTGGCCGGCGCCATCAAGGTGGGCCAGCGCCTCACGGCCGACGCCGCCAAGGCTGAGGACGTGGTGATCATCGTTAACCTCTCAGGCCGCGGCGACAAGGACGTGGAAACCGCAGCCGCCTGGTTCGGCATGCTCGATGACGACGGTCACGTGAAAGGCACCACCCTGTCTACCCGCACCGCCAAGGGTGCAGCCCCGGCTGCCGATGAAAATACAGAGGATGCCACCCATGAGTGAGAGCACCGCACCGATCCAGGCCGCAAGCAAGTCCGCGGCTGCCATTGACAGGGCCAAGGCCGCCGGCCGCAAGGCCTTGATTGCCTACCTGCCCGCCGGCTACCCGGACAAGCAGACGTCCATTGACGCAGCCATTGCCGTGGCCCGCAACGGAGCCGACATCATTGAGATCGGCATCCCGTACTCGGATCCCGTCATGGATGGCTCCGTCATTCAGGCTGCCACCACCGAAGCCCTGGCTAACGGTTTCCGCGTAGCCGACGTCTTTGACATCGTCGCCGCCGTCACGGCCGAGACTGATGCAGCCGTTCTGGTCATGACTTACTGGAATCCCGTGGACCGCATGGGCGTGGACGAGTTCTCCCGCCGCTTGGCCGAGGCCGGGGGAGCAGGGCTCATCACTCCCGACCTCATCCCGGATGAGGCCGCCGAATGGTTTGCCGCCTCCGACAAGTACGGTCTGGACCGCGTGTTCCTGGTGGCACCGTCCTCCACACCGGAGCGTGTGGCCATGACGGTCGAGGCAACCCGCGGGTTCGTCTATGCCGTCTCCATCATGGGTGTCACGGGCGCCCGCACCTCGGTCTCCAGCGCAGCGGAGGCCGTCGTGGCCGCCGCCCACAACGCCGGAGCAGAGCGCGCCTGCGTCGGGCTGGGAGTTTCCCGGCCCGAGCACGTCCGCGAGATTGCCGCCTACGCCGACGGTGTCATCGTGGGCACAGCCCTGGTGGCTGCACTGCGCGACGGCGGAGTAGCCGCGGTGGGTGCCCTAGCCAAGGAACTCAGCACTGGTTTTGACGTGCCGTCCACATCCAACACGGAGGCTTTGACCCAGTGATTTCCACTCTTATTCCGCAGCAGCTCAGCGGTGCTCTCGGCGCGGCCATCCCCGCGCCGGTGTGGTCCGGCTTTGACCTTGGCCCGCTGCGCATCCACGCATACGCGCTGTGCATTCTCCTGGGCATTGTGGCAGCGCTCTGGCTCACGGATCGTCGCTGGAAGAAGCGCGGCGGGCCCGAGGGCTCCATCTGGGACATTGCCATTTGGGCCATCCCGTTTGGCATCATCGGTGGCCGGCTCTACCACGTGTTCTCCTCCCCGGATGCCTACTTTGGCCCCGGCTATGACGGCACGGGCGATCTGTCCCTGATCCCGCAAATCTGGTTGGGTGGCCTGGGCATCTGGGGCGCAGTGGTGCTCGGTGTGGTGGGAGCCTGGATCGGCTGCCGCCGCGCGGGCGTGAAAATCTCGGCCTTCATTGACGCCGCAGCCCCCGGTATCCTGCTGGCGCAGGCCATCGGTCGTTGGGGCAACTACTTCAATCAGGAGCTCTTCGGTGCGCCCACCACCCTGCCATGGGGCCTGAGCGTTTCCCCTGAATTTGTGCCGCCGGGCTTTAGCCCCGACACCCTGTTCCACCCCACCTTCCTCTACGAGTGCCTGTGGAACCTGGCTGGCGTCGCGGTGCTGCTGCTCCTGGACCGAAAGTTCCGCCTGCGCAGCGGACGCTTGTTCCTGATGTACGCCATGATCTATACAGCCGGCCGCGTCTGGATTGAAATGCTCCGGATCGACGACGCCGAGCAGATCACGTTCTTCGGCATCACCACCCGCCTCAACGTCTGGACCAGCATCATTGTGTTTGTGGCTGCGCTGGTGGTGTTCCTGATCCTGACCTACGCCCGCCGAGGCAAGGAATCCGAGTCCGTGTACCTGCCCGGGCATGCGCCGGCAGCTGACGAGACGCTCGAGGGTGCAGCCGATTCCGAGGCCAGGACAGTGGGTGGTTCGGGTGACTCTGCAGATGCTGTGAAGTCCACTGACGCGGCTCCCACTGATGCTGCGGACAAGGCCTCCGCGCCAGAGCCTGCTGCGAAGGATTCGGCCAAGGACGGTAAGTAGCTAGTCCGCATGGACGCCAACCGCACTGCAAGGTGTTGTTGAAGCCGTAAAAGGTGGTTCTGGATAACCAGGGCCACCTTTTTCGTGCCCGCGACCCTCCCGCATAAACGTACCTTCCGCGCTTATGGGCGCGTTGGCGGCTTGCCTGCGGTTGAGGAACCGCCGACAAGCCGCCAAAGCGCCCATAAGCGAGAATCTGTGCCGGAAATCGGCCAGACAACCCGAGATTAGGCACGGCGGCCGCGCACGTGCACCGAATTCTATTACTGATCGTGCATATGAGTCCGTAGAGCAAGATTTGCATATTCGGTAGTACCGGCCCCGCTATATAGTAAAAACGACCGAAGGGGAAGATTTCACAGCGAAATCTCCTACTATTGTGCAAATGCACCATGAACCACCCGTTCGTGTGTACTTGCACAATGAATGACGCCCTCATGGGGGAGTCAGTGCGGTACAGCGGGAATTCGGTGCCAAGGAAACACATCCGAAACAAAACGGCATCAAGGAATCCCCGAAGAAGTACCGTTGAGGAAGATCCGCTTTCCCAACGATCGGGCCAGCGTCGTCCCCCACTAAACGCTCTTACCAGGGGAAGGACTTATACGTCGTGACTAGAACTTCTACACGTGACTCCCACCAGCCAGAAGCCATCTCGCCGTTCACCCGCTTCGCAGCCATGCCGGAGCGGGCGGGCCTGTACCGCCCGGACAGTGAAAAAGACGCTTGTGGCCTGGCTGTTGTTGCCACGTTGCGCGGCACCCCCGGCCACGACATTGTCCAAAAGGCACTCATTGCCCTGCGCAACCTGGAGCACCGCGGTGCCGTTGGCGCTGACGAGGGAACGGGCGACGGCGCCGGCATCCTGACGCAAATCCCCGACGAATTCTTCCGCGCCATCACGGGCTTCGAACTCCCCGCACAGGGAAGCTACGCCGTGGGAACCGCGTTCCTGCCCACCGAAGCTGCTGAGCAGGCATCGGCGAAGGCTGGCATGGAGGCCCTGGCTGAGAACGAGGGCCTGGTAGTGCTGGGCTGGCGTGAAGTCCCCGTTGTTGCCGAGTTGGTCGGGGCAAGCGCCCTGGCCTGCATGCCGTACTTCAGCCAGCTCTTCGTGGCACTCGCCAAGGAACCGCTGCAGCCCCTGGATCCCAGCAGGGCCAACGCCTTGGACGGCAAGGCCTTCAGGTTGCGCAAGCGTGCGCAGCAGAAGTTTGGCGTGTACTTCCCGTCAATGTCCTCCAAGACCATTGTGTACAAGGGCATGCTGACCACCGCCCAGGTTGAACCGTTCTACCCGGACCTGTCCGACCCCCGCTTCACCACACGCCTGGCCGTGGTGCACTCGCGCTTCTCCACCAATACGTTCCCGTCGTGGCCGTTGGCCCAGCCCTTCCGCACCATTGCCCACAACGGTGAGATCAACACTGTCAAGGGCAACAGGAACTGGATGCGCGCCCGCCAGTCCACCATGGCCCACCGGCTGCTCGGGGACACCCCTGAAGAGCTGTTCCCCATCTGCACCCCGGGCGCCTCAGACTCGGCATCTTTTGACGAAGTGGCCGAGCTGCTCTGGCTTTCCGGGCGTTCCATCACCGAAGCCGTCATGATGATGATCCCCGAGGCCTGGGAAAACCACGCCACCATGGATCCGGCCCGCAAGGCTTTTTACGAATACCACTCGCTGCTCATGGAACCGTGGGACGGCCCGGCAGCAGTCTCGTTCACCGATGGCACCCTGGTGGGGGCCACCTTGGACCGCAATGGTCTGCGTCCTGCCCGTTTTTGGATCACCGACGACGGCCTGGTGGTTCTGGCCTCCGAGGTTGGCGTGCTGGAGATCGACCCGGCCACCATCGTGAAGAAGGGCCGCGTAGCCCCCGGCACCATGTTCCTGGTGGACACCGAAAAGGGTGTGCTCATCAGCGATGAGGACATCAAGGCCCAGGCAGCTGCCGCCCAACCCTATGCGGAGTGGGCCAAGGAAAACACCATCCAGCTGGCCGATCTGCCCGAGCGCGAGCACGTGGTCCACCCGGCCGCTTCCGTGCTGCACCGCCAGCGCACCTTTGGCTACACCACCGAAGAGTTGCGGATCCTGCTGGGTCCCATGGCCAAGACTGGCGCCGAGCCGCTCGGTGCCATGGGTACCGACACCCCCGTTGCCGTGCTGTCCAAGCGTCCGCGCCTGCTCTTTGACTACTTTGTGCAGCAGTTCGCCCAGGTGACCAACCCGCCGCTGGATGCCATCCGCGAGGAACTTGTCACCTCGCTGAACACCACCATCGGCCCGCAGGGAAACATCCTCTCCCGCAACAAGGTCCAGGCCCCGCAGCTGGCGTTGAATTTCCCTGTCATCGACAACGACGACCTGGCCAAGATCGCGAACATGGAGAACGCGCAGGACGAGCACATCGCCATGAAGGTGCGTGGGCTTTACAAGGTCGACGGCGGCGAGTCCGCCCTGCGTGCCCGGCTCACCGAGATCTGCGAGCAGGTTTCCGGCGCCATCAACCGCGGCGTTCAGTACGTTGTGCTTTCCGACCGTGACTCCTCAGCAGTGTGGGCCCCGATCCCGTCTCTGCTCCTGCTCAGCGCGGTCCACCACCACCTGCTCCGCAGCGCCAACCGCACCAAAGTTTCCCTGGTGGTGGAAGCTGGTGATGTCCGCGAGGTTCACCACGTGGCAGTTCTGGTGGGCTACGGCGCAGCAGCCGTGAACCCCTACCTGGCCATGGAAACCGTTGAGGAACTCATCCGCAACGGCGATGTCACCGGCGTAACCCCCGAAGAGGGCGTACACCACCTGATCAAGGGCCTGGGCAAGGGCGTTCTGAAGATCATGTCCAAAATGGGTATATCCACCGTGGCCTCCTACTGCGGAGCCCAGACTTTCGAGGCGCTGGGCCTGTCCCAGGACCTCATCAACGAGTACTTCACTGGCACCGTCACCCAGCTGGGCGGCGTTGGCCTGGACGTCATTGCCAAGGAAGTTTCCGCCCGCCACATCCTGGCTTACCCGGTCGACGGCGTGGACGTGCCGCACCGCCCGCTCCTGGGCGGCGGCGAGTACCAGTGGCGCCGCGACGGCGAGCCGCACCTCTTCAACCCGGATACGGTTTTCCGCCTGCAGCACGCAACGCGTGAGCGCCGCTACGACATCTTCAAGAAGTACACCCAGGGCATTGACGATCAAGCCAACAAGCTCATGACCTTCCGTGGCCTGCTCACGTTCAAGGACGGACAGCGCCAGCCAATTCCCTTGGATGAAGTTGAGTCGGTTAGCAGCATCGTCAAGCGTTTCTCCACCGGCGCCATGAGCTACGGCTCCATTTCGCAGGAGGCGCACCAGACTCTGGCCATCGCCATGAACCGTTTGGGCGCCAAGTCCAACACCGGTGAAGGCGGCGAGGACGTTGAGCGTCTGCTGGATCCGGAGCGTCGCAGCGCCATCAAGCAGGTGGCCTCCGGACGCTTCGGCGTGACCAGCCTGTACTTGACCAACGCCCAGGATATCCAGATCAAGATGGCCCAGGGTGCCAAGCCCGGCGAGGGCGGCCAGCTCATGGCCAAGAAGGTGTACCCGTGGATTGCCGAAACACGGCACTCCACCCCGGGTGTCGGCTTGATCTCCCCGCCGCCGCACCACGACATTTACTCGATCGAGGACCTGGCGCAGCTCATTTACGACTGCAAGCGCGCCAACCCCAGCGCTCGTGTCCACGTGAAGCTTGTCTCCGAAATGGGGATTGGCACCGTGGCGGCCGGTGTGACCAAGGCCAAGGCCGACGTCGTACTGGTTTCCGGGCACGACGGCGGAACCGGCGCCAGCCCGCTGAACTCGCTCAAGCACGCAGGAATGCCCTGGGAATTGGGCCTGGCTGAAACCCAGCAGACGCTGCGCCTGAACGGGCTGCGCGAGCGGGTTGTGGTGCAGGTTGACGGGCAGCTCAAGACTGGCCGCGACGTGGTCATCGCCGCGCTGCTCGGTGCTGAGGAATACGGTTTCGCAACCGCTCCTCTGGTGGTTTCCGGCTGTGTCATGATGCGTGTGTGCCACCTGGACACCTGCCCCGTGGGCATTGCCACGCAGAATCCAGAGCTGCGCCAGCGCTTCACCGGCAAGCCTGAGTTTGTGGTCAACTTCTTCGAGTTCCTTGCAGAGGAGGTCCGCGAGCTTTTGGCCGAGCTTGGTTTCCGCAGCTTGGAAGAGGCCATTGGGCAGTCGAACGTGTTGGACATCAAGGCAGCCATGAACCATTGGAAGACGGAGGGCTTGGATTTGAGCCCCATCCTTTCCGATGCCGGAGTGCCCGCCAGTGCCCCCGTTCGCCACCTGAGCAACCAGAACCACGAGCTGGACAAGCATTTTGACCAGCAGCTGATCACCATGAGTGCTGAGGCGCTCAGTGACCGGCAGCCCGTGAAGATCAGCGTTCCTGTGATCAACACGGACAGGTCGGTGGGCACCATGTTGGGCTACCACGTGACCAAGACGTTCGGCGTTGACATCCTGGGCCCGGACACCATCGACGTGACCCTCACCGGTCAGGCCGGCCAGTCACTGGGCGCATTCCTGCCGGCGGGCATCACCTTGCGCCTGCTGGGTGACTCCAATGACTACGTGGGCAAGGGCCTCTCCGGTGGCCGGATCACTGTCCGCCCCGACCGGGCGAACACCTTCGCCGCCTCTGAAAACGTCATTGCCGGCAATGTGATCGGCTATGGTGCCACGAGCGGAGAGATGTTCCTGCGTGGTTTGGTGGGGGAGCGGTTCCTGGTCCGAAACTCCGGCGCCACGGCTGTGGTTGAGGGCATTGGTGACCACGGTTGCGAGTACATGACAGGTGGCCGTGCCTTGATTTTGGGGCCCACAGGCCGCAACTTTGGTGCCGGCATGTCAGGCGGAACGGCCTACGTTCTGGATCTGGAAGCCAGCCGCGTGAACAAGAGTGCACTCGATTCCGGCGAGCTTTCCTTGTTGAAGCTCGACGCCGTCGATGAGGACATTGTTCGCTCACTTTTGCAGCGTCACGCTGAAGAAACAGAATCGGATGTGGCGGAGCAGTTGCTGGCCGATTTCCCGGCCACCGTTCAGCGGATGGTGAAAGTCCTTCCCCGCGACTACGCAGCAGTATTGGAGACCCGCTTGGCAGCAGCCGAGTTGGGCGAAGACCCGGACGGCGCAACCGTCTGGCAGAAGATCTTGGAGGTCACCGGTGGCTGATCCGCACGGTTTCTTAAACACCCGCGAACGCATCACCCAGACCCGCCGCCCGGTCCCGGTCCGCATCATGGACTGGAAAGAGGTTTACCAGGCTCAGGAGAAGGGCGTGCTGAAGTCTCAGGCCGGCCGCTGCATGGACTGTGGCGTGGCGTTCTGCCACCAGGGTTGCCCGTTGGGGAACTTGATTCCCGAATGGAATGACCTGACGTGGCGCGACAAGGGGCAGGACGCAATTGAGCGCCTGCACTCCACCAACAACTTCCCCGAGTTCACCGGCCGTCTGTGCCCGGCACCCTGTGAAACGTCTTGTGTCCTGGGCATCAACCAGCCGGCCGTGACCATCAAGCAGGTTGAAGTCTCCATCATTGATGAGGCCTTCAACCAGGACTGGGTGCACCCGCTGCCCCCGGCCAGGCTCACAGGCAAGACTGTCGCCGTCGTCGGTTCAGGTCCGGCAGGACTGGCCGTTGCGCAGCAGCTGACCCGTACCGGCCACACTGTTGCCGTGTACGAGCGTGACGATCGGATCGGTGGCCTGCTGCGCTACGGCATCCCCGATTTCAAGCTGGAGAAGGAAAGCGTTGACCGCCGCGTGGAGCAGATGGTGGCCGAGGGCACCCGCTTCCGCACAGGTGTTGAGGTTGGCAAGGATATTGGCTGGGAAGAGCTGCGCAGGCGCTATGACGCCGTCGTGGTGTGCACCGGCGCCACCGTGCCACGCGATTTGCCCATCCCGGGCCGCACCTTGAGTGGTGTGCATTTCGCCATGGACTACCTGGTGCAGGCCAACAAGTATGTTGCCGGGGATGAAGTTCCGGGCCAGATCGACGCCCGCGGCAAGCATGTGGTGATCCTCGGTGGCGGTGATACCGGTGCTGACTGCCTGGGCACGGCGCACCGCCAGAAGGCTGCATCGGTGACCACCTTGGCCATTGGCCAGCAGCCGTCCATGGATCGTCCCGCGTCACAGCCTTGGCCCACGTTCCCGAACTTGTTTGAGGTGGCCAGCGCCCACGAAGAAGGCGGCGAGCGGACCTACCTGGCCTCGACCGTGGAATTCTTGGGCGAAAACGGCGTGCTGACCGGGCTGAAGATTGCCGAAACCGAGTATGTGGGCGGGCGCAGGGTGCCCAAGGAGGGGACCGAACGGGTCATTCCCGCTGACTTGGTGTTCCTGTCGCTGGGTTTCACCGGACCGGAAACGGCCGAACTGACTCACCAGTTGCCTGTGACTTTGGATTCACGCTCAAATGTTAACCGTGACGGTTACTACATGACGAGCCGTGACGGGGTTTTTGCCGCAGGCGATGCAGGGCGCGGCCAGTCGCTGATTGTGTGGGCCATTGCGGAGGGTCGGGCGTGTGCTGCGGCGGTGGACAAGTTCCTCATGGGGGAGACCTTCCTGCCGGCACCTGTCTCACCCAGCGACTCAGCTATCAGTGTCTAGTGGCAAAGCGATAGGCTGGTTCCGGGCACCACAGATTTCTACTGTTAACCACACACGAGGTAGGTACATTGAGACGCGCAAAAATTGTTGCGACTTTCGGGCCGGCTATTGCCAGCTATGAAAACACACTTGCGGTTCTGGAGGCGGGCGTCAACGTAGCCCGCATGAACATGAGCCACGGCGATTACACCGTGCACCAGAACACGTACGACAACGTTCGTAAGGCCGCTGCTTCCTTGAACAAGCCGGTTGCCATCATGGCTGACCTGCAGGGACCCAAGATCCGCTTGGGTCGTTTTGCCAACGGCGAGGGCTATGACCTTGCCGTGGGCGATGTTTTCACCATCACCACCGAAGATGTTCCGGGCACCAAGGACATCTGCTCCACCACGTTGAAGTCCCTCACCGAGGACGTCAACGTTGGCGACATCATGCTGATCGACGACGGCAAGGTTTCGGTTCAGGCCACAGCTGTTGACTCCGTGAAGGTTGTCACCATTGTCACCGTTCCGGGTAAGGTCTCCAACAACAAGGGCATCAACCTGCCCGGCGTTGCTGTGAACGTCCCCGCCTTGAGCGAAAAGGATGAGGACGATCTGCGCTGGGCCCTGGCCTGCGGTGCAGATTTGATTGCGCTTTCCTTTGTGCGCGATGCTGCTGACATCACCCGTGTTCACGAGATCATGGATGAAGCTGGCCGCCGCGTGCCGGTCATCGCCAAGATTGAGAAGCCGCAGGCTGTTGCCAACCTGGAAGCCATTGTTGACGCATTTGACGCCATCATGGTTGCCCGTGGCGACCTGGGTGTTGAATTGCCGCTGGAAGATGTGCCGCTGGTACAGAAGAAGTGCGTTGAAATGGCTCGCCGCTGGGCCAAGCCCGTCATCGTGGCCACCCAGGTGCTCGAATCCATGATCGACAACCCGCGCCCCACGCGCGCTGAGGCTTCCGACTGTGCCAATGCCGTGCTCGACGGCGCGGATGCAGTCATGCTCTCCGGCGAGACCAGCGTTGGCAAGTTCCCCATCGAGACCGTCAAGGTCATGGCCCGCATCATTGAGGCCGCCGAAGAGGAAGCCGGCATGAAGCTGATCCCGAAGCTGGGATCCGAGCCCAAGACCCGCGGTGGCGTCATCACCGCTGCTGCCGTGCAGATCGCCGATCAGCTCGACGCCAAGTTTATTGCCACCTTCACGCAGTCAGGTGACTCGGCCCGCCGTTTGTCACGCCTGCGCCCGAAGAAGCAGGTCTTCGCCTTCACTCCTGAAGTGCAGGTTCGCAACGAGCTGGCACTGACCTGGGGCATTGAGCCCGTGTTGGTTCCCACTGTTGCCCACACCGACGCCATGACCGAGCAGGTTGACCACACCCTGTTGGCCAAGGGCTTGGTTGAAGAGGGAGACCTGGTTGTCATTGCAGCCGGTTCCCCTCCCGGACAGGCTGGCTCCACCAACCTGGTCAAGGTTCACAAGGTGGGCGACCTCGCCGACCTGGGCAAGAGCGAATCCGGTGTTCGCATCAACAAGGAAAAGATTGGTCCCTGGCCCACTGAGGGCTAAACCCCGTCTTTGACTGATTTTGCTTCACGCGGGGCGCCCTGCTCGCTGGAAACTGTAGAGTTTCTCAGCTGGCAGGGCGCTTTGTTTGTTTAACCCAAGTTAAAGCGCGACGGCGGCACTCACCATGTGGTGGGTGCCGCCGTCGAACGTTGGTCGAGCTTGGGCCCACGCGCCCGAGGGCCCCGCTGCGAGCCTGCGAGCAGTGGGAGGGCGTGGGGACTAGTTGACCTGGTTGATGATGGTCTCGGCGACCTCACGCATGCTCAACCTGCGGTCCATGGAGGTCTTCTGGATCCATCGGAAGGCCTCAGGCTCGGTGAGGCCCATCTTGGTGGTCAGGAGGCTCTTAGCGCGCTCCACAAGCTTGCGGGTGGCGAACTGCTCCTGGAGGTCGGAAACCTCGTCCTCAAGCGCCTTGATCTCCTCGTGGCGGGAGAGGGCGATCTCCAGGGCGGGGAGGAGGTCTGCGGGGGTGAAGGGCTTGACCACGTAGGCCATGGCGCCGGCGTCGCGGGCACGCTCCACCAGTTCCTTCTGGCTGAAGGCCGTCAGCAGGACCACGGGGGCAATGCGGGCCTTGACGATGATCTCAGCGGCCGTGATGCCGTCCATGACAGGCATTTTGACGTCCATGAGGACCAGGTCGGGCTTGAGTTCCTTGGCGAGCTCCACTGCCTTCTCGCCGTTGTCAGCTTCGCCGACCACGTCGTAGCCTTCGCCGCGAAGGATTTCCATGATGTCGAGGCGGATCAGGGTCTCGTCTTCGGCAACAATGACGCGGCGTGCGGGGGTGGTGGGTTTGGTTTCCGTCTGTTCAGACACAAAAACTCCTTAGAAGGGGTGAGTTACACCACATTTAGCAAATATTTACCCCAAAGCTGGCCTTGGTTCTACAAAACAGCCTATCTCCATGTAGAGTAGTTGCGCGCACTGGTTCGGAAGCGATTCAAGAACCGGTATGTGATCTTCGTAACAGTGTTCGTATGGACGCTTTTGCTAAGGCCCAAGTGGCGGAACGGCAGACGCGCTGCACTCAAAATGCAGTATCGAAAGGTGTGTGGGTTCGAATCCCACCTTGGGCACGCTAAACCCCCTGGTCACAGGGGGTTTTCGTGTTTAAGTGTTCCCAAAAAACCCAAAAGTGTTCCCACAGGCGTAAAATTTAGTGCATGGCAAGTGTTGTTCAGCGCCGGTCGAAGTCTGGAACCACCTCCTTTCAGGTGAGGTGGCGGGACCCCGATGTGGCCCAACAACAAAGCGTCACTTTTGTCTCCGAGGTTGACGCGAAGTTGCTGAAGAAGTTCCTGGACAGGAATGGCCAATCGTTTGGTATTGCCCAGAAAGCAATGGAGTCCAGTAGACGCAAAGTCTTGACTGTTGCAGAAGTTATCCAAGAACACATCGATTTGTTGGTCCGTCCGGCCTCCGGCACTTTGCGCACCTATCAGACCATGTTGGATCTGCATATTAAGCCGGTGCTAGGAGCAATCCTGATTGATGAACTCGACATGCGGCAGATTACTGGGTGGGTCCGTGGAATGCAGAAAAAGGGCAAGACTGCCAAAACAATCCGAAACAACCACTCGCTGATCTTTGCCTCCATGGAACGTGCGGTGCTGCTGAAATACCGGCCGGACAATCCATGCAGAGGAGTGGAGCTGCCATCGGGGGATAGGGTTGAAGATGATGCTAGGTTCCTAACCCATGCCGAGTTTTCCCAGATCTTGGCGCTTATGCCCGAGCGGTACAAGGACTTTACCCAATTTCTCGTTATGACTGGCACAAGGTTTGGTGAGGCCACCGCCGTGACCGTTGCCGATGTGGATCTACTGGCCAAGCCGGCCACAGTGAGGATCACTAAGGCGTGGAAGCGAGACGGAAACAACGAATTCTATGTTGGCCCGACGAAAACTGGTGCAGGCAAGCGAACAGTTTCCTTGGCTCCAATTCTGGTAGAGATATTGATTCCGCTGGTAGCCAGCCGGCAGGGGAGTGACCTGCTTTTCACGACAGGTACGGGAGGGCGAATTGCGCACAGCATCTACTGGCAGAAGTGCTGGGTTCCCACTGTCAAAGGTGCTCAAGCGGCTGGACTCAAGAAGACGCCCCGAATTCACGACCTGAGGCACACGCACGCTTCGTGGCTGATCCAGGACGGAGTTTCGCTATTCACCATTTCCAGGAGGCTTGGACACGCCTCCACACGGACCACGGAGGAGGTCTACGGGCATCTCATGCCTCAGGCGCTCCAAGACGGAGCAGAGTCCGTACAACGGTCCGCGAGAATCTGGGGAGGATAGGAACGAGCAGCCGTGCGGCGAGAGGGATCGAAGCTATTTTCCGATTTAGGTCGTTTGTCCCTTGGCTCGCGTGCCAAGTGTTCTGCGAATGTTGCTACCCACCGGATGAGCTCTTACCTCGCGGAGACTGGCGATTTCTTCTAGGTGTTCGTCGGTGAAGACAATCTTCCCTTTGCCCCATGTCAGATGGGGGAATTCGCAATTGGCGGCGCCAGTCCGAAGCCATGCTTCGGAACAGTGGAGTAGCTCTGCGGCCTGCTCTGGTTCGTAGAATTCGCGCTGCATGGCGTTGGCTATCCTCTCGCGTGTAGTTGGCTGGTGTGCTGACGCAGTCCCTGGAATGGCCAGCTCTTTGTGGCGACATATTCGATTCTCTGAGGCTTCATGCTCGAAGGACCCTCAGTCACCATGACCCGACCGGCTGGCGGTCCTCTTCACCCAATGGGCACGGTGATGCAACGGGTGCACCTAGCCATGATCGTTTCTTACCGGTTACGGAATTTACGGATCCGATCGAAGTAGGAGCCATGCCTGGAAATCTGTCCGGCTTACGCGCAGGTGCCTTCCAATCCGGTAGGCGTGTGGCCCAATGCCCTTGGCTCTCCACTGGTAGAAGGTCTGCAGCGGAATCTGCAGTTCGTGGCAGATTTCACTGGGGGAGAGCAACTGTGTGACAGTCGAATCGGTTTGACTGTCGTGCTCCGTGTAGTCGGTCATCGCGGTGCCTTCCCTTCGGTATTGCCAACATTCAAGCATCGGCAAGTGTGACTAGGTAACTACTCATAGTCGGGAAAGCGACTTAGTCCATGACCGAGGGGTGATGGAGCCGGTTCTGTTCAGAGCTCCAATCCTAAAAACTGGCACACCCGCGTCATTTCCTGGAATATTTGGGGTGCATCGGAGGCATATATTGAGTCGAAACTACCAGGAATTGCCTCACTGGCGCTGACGAACCCAGCTCTCGTTAGCTGTTCAAGTTCCCGATTCACCGTGGCGGCTGAAAGGGACAGTGCGTCAGATATGTCAGGGGCCGGGGCAGGACCATGAGTAACCAGCATATGTAAGATGCGGCTTCGGGTCAGGTTCATCAAGATTGAGGGTTCCATGGAAAACACTCCCAGAAGGCTACCTGCAGGACGGAATATACCCGTCTACTCTGCAAAACTTACTCTCACTCGGTCATGGTGTAAATGCCCCAAATCCCTATGACTTCGTGTAAGTCGCCGCCGTGGCGCGGCGTTTCCGACAAATTCAGGTGGAAGGTTGATCACATGACCCAGCATCCTCAGGTCGAAGCTTTTGTCAGCGCTGCGGAATCGATGCGAGGAAACCGCTATTGGGCAAGGGATCCGCAGGAACAAATCGAATTTCTCACTGCGCTTCGTAATGTACTCGCGGAAGTTTGCTTCCATCTTGATCGGAACCAATTGCTCAACCAGGAGGGGCTTCGCGCTTTTGCTGCCAGTTCGGGTGCTCCTCACGGGTTGCCGTGGCTAGAGCCCAGCGCAGAGACCGTCCTCCTGCCAGAGTTGGATAATGCGATTCAGCGTTGTCTTGCGGGGTTGGAAGGCGCGGACAATACTTGAGTGGACGCGACGATTCGGCATGGGATAGTCGGCGAGCCGACGCCATTATCGTGAGGAGCCTGGCATGAGCGCTGGAAGCGGCAATCTGCAAGACCAGCCATCGCCTCAGCTAGCCCTTTCTAGGCGCCTGAACCTACTTCTAGATGCTGCTGCAGAAAAACGTGGCTATGACGTGACTTTCCGTGAGGTCCAAGATCGATTGGCTGAACGGGGCGTGAGCATGTCCCGTGCCCGTTGGTTCTATATGAAGGACGGGACAAGGGCGCTGGTCACCGATAGGAAGGTTTTGACTGCAATCTGTGAGTTGTTCGATGTTGATTCGTCGTATTTGCTGGACTTGGGCTCCGACGTGCTTCCCAGAAGCATTGAAGCAAGGCTTGAATTTGTTAAGGCCCTGAGGGTGTCGCGAGTGCAGGCCTTTGCCGCGCGCACACTTGCCGACGTTGCACCGGAAACGCTCGATGCCATTACTGATTTTCTGAAGCACGGCATGACCGCAACAGCTGATGGTGCTAGCGAGTCGGCTCAGTCAAATACCGAAGGTGGGCCTCCAGAAGGGCCTTGACGCGGTCAGGGTTAACTGAATACCTCGGCGCGCGACCGTGCCTGCGCCCTGGTTCGACGTCTGCACTGACAGCCCCGGCTTCTTCAAGGAGTATCAGGTGCTTGGCGACGCTTGCCTCGCTGGCTCCAACGTTGGCCACGATTTCGCCGCGCGGGTTCGGCCCGTTTTCCAATAGATAGCGGATGATCTCGGTGCGCGCTCGATTGCCAAAGGTGGCGACCGCCAGCTCGACTTCGTGTGGCCAATCCGGGCCTATCGGATGCGTAATTCGGGGCATAGCTTCATTCTGCCTCAAAGTTGTCCACAGGGTAAGAGTGACGCCCCTTGACAATATCTCTTTGATGCTTGGACACTAGCCTTATTACCTTTTGAAGTGGGTCACCCGCAATCGTTGATTTCGCACCGACCCATGGGGCCCGGCATATGCCGGAACGATCCTGCCGCCACCAACGGTGTCCCCAAGATCTTCTGCACAACGTCTGACGACGTCGCGCTTGATATTCAGTCAACGCATGAAGCGGTGATCATCATGGGTCCTTGGACCAGCGAAGCATGTGAAGTACCTATCGACGGGGCGGTCGATCAGTCCCTTGCCCGCCCGCCGGAACCCGATATCCCTATCGATCAGCTGATGAGGGCTGTTGAGGGAGTTCGTCCCTATGTGAAGATTCACCTGGCCCGGTTTGGGTTTTTCCAAGACGTGAATGACGTCCTGCAGGACATCCGTGTTGCTGCGTGGGAGGGAACGGTGAACGGCAGCTATCAGGCATTTCCCGGAGTGAAGTTTGATGCCTGGGTTCAGGGGATCGCTTGTAATCTGTGCGCTGATCACATTCGGCGCACCTTTGCCAGATCGACTCTGCCATTGCTGGACCAAGGCGAGTCCGGCTTTCAGAGCCAGATTGATGTCCAGCTGACGCGCCTCGATGACCAAGTCACCAATCATGTCTGGGCCACGGAGGTTTTGCAGTTCGTCAAGGCACACGTGCCCGAGCGCACATGGGATCTGGCCGTTGCCAGTCTTTCTGACGGGAAGGCGCAATTCACGGCAACCAACGCTGATGTGTCCGCAGGTATGCGCTGGCAGTCCGTTTTCGTGGTTCGCCAGATGGCTCTGACGGCGAGCCGGGTCCTGGATGTCGATCCGCATCGGGTTGTTGACCTGGCATCACTGCGTAGGGCTACAGTTGCATCGCTTTCAAATCCGATGCTTCGACTCATCGCAGAGCGCATCGTCCTGCCGGCAGTACTGGGCAAGGCACGCGCTGCGGCGGTCGCCGAGGTCGCACAGGAGGTCGGAGTCAGTGTGCGCTACGTCAAGGTGCAGGTGGGCCTAGTGCGCAGCCTCGTCCAGGCAGCCGAGGAAATTTTGCGGGCAGGGACAGGGATTGAGGGTGCTGTCATCAAAACGGCAGGCAGCTCGGCGGTCCACGCCGTGTCCAAGGCCTAGCTCCTCAAGCAAATGAGGTGTGACCATGAAATCGACATGGCTGGCGCATAGGGACGGGACAGGCCGACGCCGGCCGTGGATCCTGCTACTGGTCGCTGCCGTAGTCGTCGCTGGGATTGCCGCGGTGCTCTCAATCCGGCCCCCGGAGGTCGGCCCTGTTGCAAGTACCCCGGAGTCTGCGGTTACGGCTGCGGTCGCAAGCCCCACGGCTAAAGCGACGGCGGTGGAACCGCCGACCATGACAAGCTCACCTGCGGATCAATCGGCTGCGCCAGCTGGCGAACCTTCAACCCTGGACTTTCGGCAGCTTGCCAACATAGCTGCCCGCACCATCTACACATGGGATACGCGAACGGCCACGTATTCGGAGACGTACGGGAGGCTTCGCAGCTGGTGGCATGTGTTGCCGGATGATTCAAACCCCCTGACCATCTTCGCGCAGCAGTTCGAAGCCACAGGAACCAATGCGGCGGCCTATGCGTCCTTGACTGGAGCGAAAGGATATCGAACTGCATAGCCTGCGAACTCATCGTGCGACGAGCAGCTGGCACAATATGTCCAACAACCTCCACCGTGGGTGGGCATGCACGTGTGTACCGTGACCTTGAGTGTCGAGGAGCACACAACGTCGGGGGACAACAAATACACCGCGCCCGTCAGCATCGTCGTCAACTGTCCGCCTGCTGTATCTGCCCCGGCTGACCGCTGTGAGATGGTGGCTTTCTACGCTGCTCCTGAACGAATCGTTTACTGATGCCAGCCCCGGCGCTCGTTCTGGGCATGATCAAGAGACGTGCGGCCCTCAAATTAGCTGGGGCGGCATTCTCAGCCATGGTGCTGTGTTGCGTTATGGCGCTTTGCGGGGCAATTGCTCTGGTAGCTTTTGGAGCTCAAAGCTCGACGGCGGCTTGCATAACGGTCGATGCTGGCGGCTCGGGTCAGGCCCTGACGATCACAGTGCCTGACCGGGCGCCCACCACATTGAGCCAGTCGCAGGTGACCGTGGCCCAGGCTTACATAGCAGTGGGCCGTGCACGGTCAGTCCCAGACAAAGGCATCGTGATTGCGTTGATGATGGCGTTGCAAGAGTCCAATATGCAAATGCTGGCCAACTCCTCCGTGTCCGAGTCCTTGCAATATCCGCATGATGGCGTGGGTAGTGACCATGATTCAGTCGGCAGTGCCCAACAACGCCCTTCGGCGGGATGGGGGAGCATTGCCGAACTTATGCAACCCGCCTACGATGCTGAAGCATTCTATGGCGGGCCACAGGGGCCCAACCATGGGTCGCCTCGAGGACTTCTTGATATTCAGGGCTGGGATCAAATGGACAGGGGCGCGGCAGCTCAAGCGGTTCAAGGATCTGCTTTCCCAGAAAGGTACGCCCAATGGCAGACCGAGGCAGAATCAATCCTGAAAGCCTTGGGATCGTCAACCGTTCCGGCGGACTGCACTGCGAACAGTTCAGGGACGTCACAACCAACAATTCCAGCCGACTTGAGCCAACTTCGACGTGCGATCACCGCGTACGCGCAGGAGGGAGTCGGCGGCGCCTATGTCTGGGGTGGAACTGCCTTCAAAGCATGGGACTGTTCCGGCTACGTGCAGTGGGTTTACGACAAAGCGGGAATCCAGCTGCCTCGAACAGAGCAGTGGACGGCGGTAACGCCTACTTCGAATCCGCAGCCAGGTGACGTCGTGGTTCAGAATCCCGACGGACCAAACCACTGGGGCCACGTAGGCATCTACGCCGGCAACGGCATGATGTACAGCGCTCTCAATCCGGCCGTTGGCACGTTGTTACACCCTGTGGCGTGGAACAGCGGATCGGCATATTTTAGGATGGTCCCCTAGAAATGACTTGCAACGATGGAAATGACGAAGCTGCCGTGACCACCAGGGACTACGGCGGCAGCCCAAACCATAAATCGTCATTCAGCCGGGGGAATCTGCCTGCATAATACTGTTGTTGTCGTGATTAGATGAGACGCTTTGTGACTGGATGACTTTCTGAGACGTATCGCGCCCCGCAAGTCATTTTCAGACGCCTTCTGCACGACCTTGGTGCGCCCGTAGGGCGAACGCTCTGCGGTACAGTCGGCGGGCTTTCAAGTTGCTGGTGAGATTCTGGCGCAGAGTTGAACTTCACGGTCTGTGTGGGGTGGTTTCAGGATCTCATTGTTAATTAATCCTCTGCGGGTTTTAACGACAATTGACCGGTCCCGGAATGGCGGAGCACGAATGCTCGCATGTTCCGGGCCCGATCAATTGTCCGCGGTGCCGTTCAGAAGCCATACTCGCCGGGGCGGTGTCTTTTGGCTGCCTTGGACTTAGCTTGTTTTGGAGGCGGTTAGTTTTGCCGAGTTCGCTGCAGCAGCTTTTAGGAGGTCAGCGATGCGTTGGAAATGGGAGTCCTGCTGTTGGACTAGGGTTGTCACGTACTTATCCAGGATCGTATCCAAAGTGGCGTGCAGGCCTGTCTGGTCGCGGCAGATAGCATCGGTCACGGCGATTTCCCGTTCCTTTTGGCCGCCCGCGGCAGTTCCTGCATTGACTGCCTGCCAGGGACCTTCGAGAGCGGAAAATGGGGTTTCCGCCATGCAGTCCTTCCACGCCTTGATGGCATCAGCCACACCAGGATCATCAGATGCTGCGTGGCTGGCGGGGAGCAGAATGTTCATGGCGGCTGCGGTTGCCAGTCCGTAGTTTTCCGTGTTTCCGTAGATTGTCTTGGCGGCTTGGAGTTTGCACCCGCCCAGGAATGTTCCCATGGTGCCGATTTTGATAGATTCGCGGATGGCTTCGGTGCCGTTGAGCGCTTGGAGGAAGGACGGGTTGGCGAACAGGTCACCTTCGGTTGTGCCAGGTACCGGTTCGCCAGGGCCTTGAGCCTGCACTGATGAGTAGCCGCTGTTCTGGGCCGTGGCCAGATCCAGCCGGCCGATGCCCATGGCCCTGTTGAGATTAACAGCGGTTCCTTCGGGCGCGGGTGTGTAGTCGAATCCGGCAGATGCAAGGCACTCATGCGTGGCTTGGCTATACCCTGTCTGGGCGATGGTGCCGGAATTTAGCAATGCCTCTGTACTGTTGGTGATGCCGTCGATCGGTGCGGGAGATGCGGTGATGCCAGGTCCGGGGATGGCGGAGGCGCCGATGACGGCTGCGGTTCCAACGGCCAAGATCGCGAGGGAGATGATGTGCTTATTCATGGTGACTCCTAGTGCTCGGTGATGCTCGGCGGAATGGTTGTTAGGTCAGTAGACCGTTTTGGTGGGCGAAGGCCACCATCTGAATGCGGTTCTTGAGTTGGAGTTTTGACAGGATGGCGCCCACATGGGACTTCACAGTGGCTTCGCTGAGGACTAGGTTCGCGGCGATTTCAGCATTGGACAGGCCTGTGGAGGCTAGTGCGAAGACGTCTTTCTCGCGTTCCGAGAGAACATCAATTGCCGCAGGGTTTCCCTGATCGGCGCTGGTGTAGTCGCGCAGGAGTTCGTTGGTGATTGATGGTGCGATCACTGAATGACCCGAATGGACTGTTCGAATGGCCGCCAACAGGAACTCCGGTGTTGCGTCCTTGGTCAGGAAACCTGCAGCTCCGGCCTGGATGGCACGTACTACTGCTTCGTCATGTTGGATGGTGGTGAGGACTATGACTTTGGTTCTTGAAGATGACTTGGAGATGCGAGCTGTTGCTGTGATTCCGTCCATCACTGGCATCCGGATATCCATCAACATGACATCCGGTGCTGAGTCCTCCGCGAGCTGGACCGCGGCTTGTCCATCTGTGGCTTCTCCAATGAAATCAATGTCTGCTTGGCTGCGCAGGATCATCTTCAGGCCGGCGCTGAACAGCGGTTGGTCATCGACCAGGGCGACACGAATGGTTGGTGCGCTCATGAGTGATTCCGTTCAAGGGGTGGTGCACCAATGGCGGCGCTGACAATAAAGTGGGTGTCGGTGGGGAAAGCGTTGAGCCAGCCGCCGGTGGCGTTGGCTCGGGCAGTCATTCCGGGTATTCCCCGGCCGGAGCCTGTGCCCGATGCGCTTGCTCCTTCGCCCGAAGGCTGCGCTGTATCGGCTGGCAGTGTTGATTCGATACGCACGATGACGCCGCCGGGATGCCAGTTCAAACCAACGTCGGCCCCTGCACTGTGGTCTCCGTGCTTGAAGGCATTGGTCAGGCTTTCCTGCACGACCCGGTGGACAGCGGGCCCATGCGGTTGGACCAGTTTGTCGGGGTTGCCCTCTTCTGAAAGGCGGACGGTCATGCCGGAGCTGGTTAGCCGTTGTGCCATCAGTTCGATGCCGTCGGTTACTGCAGCGACGGACAGATCAGGGGTGGTACCTTCAATCATTCTCCGGGTTTCCACCAAGGCGCTCCGTGCGGCCTCGGCGATGACGGTAGCGGCGGCTTCGACTGATTCTGGTTCGGTGCGGTGGATGTAGCGGATTCCTTCGGCTTGGGCGATCACTACAGCCAGGGAATGAGCCAAAACATCATGGAGTTCAGCAGCTATTCGGTTCCGTTCCTGTTCCACTGCAAGGGCCGTGGCCGTCTCGCGAAGTCGGGCTTCAGCTCGCAATTGGGCTCTGCGGCTGGCCGACGTGGCACTGACAGCGACGCCTAAGGCCCATGCCCCCAGGTTGACGGCGGCAAAGGCTCCCATGATCAACAGGCACACCGTGAGGCTGCGGACCATGCCTCGGCCGTAAAGGTGAGTGCCGAAAATGAAGTTGATCCACGGCCCGTCCTGAAACCACGAAACGGTGGCAGCGGCAGCTAGAAGGACAGCCGACACCGGGAGCACCGGCCGGCGTGGACCGCGATACCCCCGCGTGGCAAAGAAGACCACGAACGGCACCGCACAATACGGTAGTACACCGGCCACGAGAATCGATGGGAAAACGCCAGCGGCCTGGGCAACCAATGCGCAGCCAGCAAACGCAAGTGCCACAAATGGGATCGTGTCCGCCACGGCAATGGCCAGGCCAAGGGCGAGCAACAGGGCACTGTTGGCATTGAATTGCCGGTCTTCAAGGACCGACAGCCAAAGCACCAGGGCGGCAGCGCAGCCTGGTGCGGCCAAGAAGCTGAGGCGAGGACGAAAGCGGAGGATGCTGTGCATAGCTTCACACTATGTTCCGGTGTGACTCCAAATGCACCAAAACCCTGCAGGTTCCACACTTCGGATGATCAAGTTCAACCTTGCTGATGAGAACCTGCCCCCAGGGTACATAACCGACCGTAGCCGCGCCTCTCGAACCACTCAATCGGAGAATGGGTTCCATACGGGAACGCTATGCGGTACTGGGACTGTATTCTGTTGGTTTCATAGACTTTGGGGTGGGAACGACATGAGAAGTACCCGTAATGCGCCGGCATTCCTGATTGGCGTGATCATGATTCCAATTGGCATGTTTCTGTATGGGCCAATTGGAGGGCGTGTGGCCCGGCAGGAATACCGTGATCACGAGGATCTTTACACTTTGCTCTTGTTGTTGGGTGGGGTGATCATTCTGGCCGGAATAGTTCTTGTTGTCCTTAGCATTTTTCGATCGCTTCGGAAAATTGATCGACTACCCAATGATGCATCGGTTCCGTCGCCCGACCGGGACATTTCGGTTCCCACGGTTCGTTAGAGCCAGGCATCGATTCGGCGTCTTTGGAACAACAGCAAGGCTTGGCGCTACTGCTCATAAATCCGAAATGGTGTCGAGGTAGTTCCACGCCGTATCCGCTGACCATAGACCAACCCTCTACCGGAACGATATGTCAGTAATCTGAAACCTTGAAATCAGGAGTTGCGCCTAGGCGCCTACTATTAGACAGATGACGTTGGACTCTCAAAATGACACGCACACAACTCTCGGCCGGCAATTTCGAACACCAGCTCACCCTCAAGTTCTGGAAGCACTTGGACGCGCCCACTATTGCTTCTTGAGCCTAGAAGAATCTGTGTCAGCGATTCTCTTCGAAGCTGGGGCCTCGACTCTCCCCGAGGTTCAGGCAAAAATGGCAGGTTCTAAGGAGAGAGAACTTGAGAATCTTGCAGACCAATACAGATTAGTAGCGTCTGGCGTTGTCGTCGCAGATGCGCTCGATCAAGCTGTACTTGAATTCCGGAAGGCGCGGCAATCGGTGCGCAATGTACTCTTGCACGCTCATCCATATACGGCAGGTGAAGATGCGGAGGGTAATTACCTTCCAGGGTTGGCCTACACTGCGGCCGATGGGCAGTCGTGGAAGACAGTTTCGCGGACTCCTGAAGACCTGCTTGACCTCGCGACAAACATCGAGCGGGCGATCGATCCGCTCAGTGTGGCCCGCCTGGCTGTTCAAACGCTGCCACTCTCGGCGCTTAATCCTTGAGTTCTCCTCGGGGATACCGCAGAGACCGGAAAGAATCGTACGATTAGGGCCGGCCACCCAGAGCCTGCCCGTAGCGGGAACCTCCTGTGGGACGCTTCAGTTTTTTTGCCCGCCATTGGATTCTATATACCCTTGTGAATCTACGTCGGAGAAGCCTGCTGGCTCCCCATCCACGGTCGCCACGTAACTGTTCCGCTCGTGCATCGCGGCATGCCAGGTGGATAGTTCGCGCGCTTCTGGCCGTGCCCACGCCTGAATCTGCTCCGGCGAGTAATCAGCGGCAGCGGTCTCTGTCACTGCGGCAAGGAAGACCGCCATGGTGTCCGCAGCATCCGCGAGACGGTAAGGACGAATGGCAACTACTGGCACATTGGTGTTTGTTTTCAAGTCCACAGAACTAGCATCCCACTTCGACTGGCGATGACCACTCGGCGCTTATCTTGCCTCGTAGCCGAACCCCTACTGCGACGCCTAATTTGCTTGGAAAACGCCGGTTTCCTGGAACAGCGCATATAGCTTCAGCACTTCCAGAGTCGGGGCATGAGTGGGAGACGGTGGATCAATCAGCGGAAAGAACCCAAGGTCACTCACCTCGGACTCTTCTGCTGACAGGCTTCCTTCCCAGCTAGCAAGCACAAAACACATGGCGAAGGCTTGAACCTGATCACCGTTGGGGTAGGTCAAGGTGTGAATTGAAGGATCGGACAGGCACGCGAAAGGTTCGAGGTCTTCTGCTTTGGCAACGAGGCCCGTTTCCTCAAACAACTCGGCTACGGCTGCTGTCCTGAAACTCTGGCCAGGTTCGCAGCCGCCAGCGGGCAGCTCCCATACTCCGTTATCCGCTCGGCGCTGGAACAAGGCATGGCCCTCTTGTCCTAGCACGAGCCCTTGAGCCCCAGGCAGAAGAACGAGTTGAGATCCGAGGTGTTGCCGAATCTTCCATAGATAAGAACCAATATGCCCCATGACCTCACCATAACAAGATGTCCCGAACACGTTCCTGAGGGGGTGTCGGTGACGGTCGAAAAGTGAGCCACTTTGACGGTTGAAAACTGAGCCACCTGTTCTGGACGATTGGATGGGTGATTACAGTGGAAGATTGGGCGCTGATTCGACGGTTGCATCTCGGTGAGGGCGAGTCGATGAGATCGATAGCGGAGCGGTTGGGTATCTCCAGGAACACTGTCGCGAAGGCGGTGAAGTCTGAGGGTCCTCCCAGATATGAACGGGTGCCTGGGGATTCGGCGATCAAGGCGGTGGAGCCGCGCATCCGGGCCCTGTTGGCGGAGAATCCCAGGATGCCCGCGACGGTCATTGCCGAACGGATCCAGTGGTCGGGGTCCCCGGCGTGGTTGCGAGAGAATGTGGCCAGGATCCGGCCGGAGTATGCCCCGTCGGATCCGGCGGACCGGATCAGCTACGCCCCGGGGGATCAGATCCAATGCGACTTGGTCTTTCCCGCGGTGAAGGTTCCTTGTGGCGCTGGTCAGGGGCGGGTGTTCCCGGTGTTGGTCATGGTCTGCTCAAACTCACGATTCATCATGGCCAGGATGATTCCCTCGCGGACCACCGGGGATTTACTAGCCGGAATGTGGGAGCTCCTTGGTGGCTTGGGGGCTGTTCCGCGGCGGCTGATTTGGGACAACGAGACCGGTATCGGCCGGCGCAACCGCTATGCCGCTGGCGTGGCCGGGTTTGCCGGTGTCTTGGCGACGCGGATCGTGCAGCTCAAGCCTTACGATCCGGAGAGTAAGGGCATCGTGGAGCGAGCCAACGGCTACCTTGAGGGATCCTTTTTGCCGGGTCGGGCCTTCACCTCGGCGGCGGATTTCAATGACCAGCTTGCCGTGTGGTTGAGCAAGGCAAATACCCGTTTGGTTCGCAGCACCGGGGCACGGCCTGTGGAACTGCTCCCCACTGATCGTGCGGCGATGCTGGAGTTGCCGCCAGTAGCACCGGTAACCGGATTCCATTCCAGGGTTCGCTTGCCTCGGGATTACTACGTGCGGGTGGCCGCCAACGACTACTCGGTGGATCCACAAGCCATCGGACGCTTCGTTGATGTCACGGCTGATCTGGAAACGGTCAGTATCAGCCTCGGTGGCAGGAATCTAGGCACTCATCAACGCTCCTGGGACCGCGGGTTGACCATCACCGATCAGGCCCATGTTCAGGCAGCGAAGACACTACGGACCGAGTTTCAAAATCCTGGGCTGGCCGGGGCCGAAACCGTCAATGACCTCATCCGGGATCTAGCCGAGTATGACCAAGTCTTCGGTGTTGACCTCGATGACGGGAAGATTCCCTCATGAACGCCGCGAAAGAGACAGCCTCGGAGATCGACTACTACGCAAGGGCCTTGAAGGCTCCCCGGATCAGAGATTCCGCCGCCCGACTGGCCGAACAAGCCAGGGACTCAGGGTGGTCCCACGAGGAGTATCTCGCCGCCGTCCTTTCTCGGGAAGTCTCTGCCAGGGAAGCCTCAGGGGCAGAGATCAGGGCCAGGGCAGCCGGTTTCCCGGCCAGGAAATCATTGGAGGACTTCAACTTCGAGCACCAGCCGGGCCTCAAGCGCGACACCCTGGCACATCTAGCCACCGGAGCGTTTCTGGCCGAAGCCTCCAACGTGGTGCTCCTCGGGCCCCCGGGAACAGGAAAAACCCATCTCGCCACCGGCCTCGGGCTGCGAGCCACCCAGCTGGGCCACAGGGTACTCTTTGCCACCGCGACCGACTGGGTAACCCGGCTCGGAACCGCTCACCAAAACGGCCGGTTCCCACAAGAACTAGCCAAACTCAGACGCTACGGGCTGATCATCGTCGATGAAGTCGGCTACATCCCCTTCGAGCAAGACGCAGCGAATCTCTTCTTCCAACTCGTCTCCTCCCGCTACGAACATGCCTCGCTCATCCTGACCTCGAACCTGAGCTTCGCCCGCTGGGGCGAAGTCTTCGGCGATCAAGTCGTCGCAGCCGCAATGATCGACCGAATCGTCCACCACGCCGACGTCATCACCCTCAAGGGATCCAGCTACCGACTCAAAGACCACCAAATCGATTCGCTACCCTCGACAAGACCAGAGAATACGGCAGAATAGTCCCATCAACGTGGCGCAGTTTTCACCCCACAAAACGGCTCACTATTCAACCGACGCTGACAGGGGGACGTCATACGGAGCGGGCCTCTGCAGGTGTGTCAGAGCTGCCTGTTCCAGGCCACTTCACGTCCGAGCTGGCCAGTTTCAGTAAACAGTTGGACTTGATGAGTGGAGGCAAGGGCAACCGCTAGCTCGTTCGTGTCTGCTGACGTGAATCCTGCTTTCTGCCAGAACGGGCCAGACCTGCGGCTAAACAGCCAGGCTTGTTTGGCGCCAGCTTCGACAGCTCGTTCCATCGCGAATTGGGCGAGTTCCAGCCCAATCCCTGCCCCGCGAAGTTCTGGATCAACGGCGACGCTTCGGATAAGGGCGTGACTGCCGTCCTCGCTGCTTTCATATCCAGTCGTGGCGAAAATGCGTGCCGTCGTTTCATCCCGCGAGATCCACAAGTGCACAGTTGATGAATCGAGTCCGCTCAACGTCAGGTCCGCGATGCGCAGGAACTCTGAAATCTCGGCCATATCGGATTCAGTTGCGCGCGCAAGTTTGATCATTCCTCAACGGTATTCACCCAGCGTTGGATTCTCTAAATATGTAGGAGGGTGTCAGAAGTCGTCTCCACAAATTTCAGTACTCTGCTGCACAGCACTCCATCGTCCGCAGGCGGAACGCTCTACAGGACGCCGGCGCGTTGGAGTCGTTCCGGTGCCTGACAGGTGAGTGCATCTAGCGCGACCGGCGGGGATTGGAAGAGGCTTTCACCGCGGGCGTTATGCAGGGCAGGCCACAGGCTCGCGGCCCAGGCAACCTCCTGCTCTTCTTCGGTAAACCGTCTACCGCGCGCCTGCTGGTAGGAGTCGATGAATTTTTCCGAGCTTTCGATGGTTGCCAGCGTTGGGATGGCGGTGCTGGCAAAGGCGCCGGATCCTGCACCGACGATAGCCGCTTCAGGGAGGGCGACGAGGCTGTCCCAATCGTGGACCGCCCATGGGCGAAGCCCCTGCCATCGAAGATTTTGGCTTTCCCAGTCACCGTGCCCAACAGCTAGGGGCAATACTCCTTGTGTCAGCCTTTCCGATACGGCACGAGCAATAACATGAACGTGATCAGGTACGAGGCCTTGGTCCATGGCGTCTATCTCTGGATTTGTAGGCCACAAGCCACCAGTTGGAGGATTCCAGTGCATCCACGGAGGCGGTGAACCAAGCCCGGTTGGGGACTGTGACTCAAGAATCTCCATAAGCCCCGCCAAGAGTCTGGCAGACCGGTTGGCAAAGGAAACGCCTTCACCGGAGTACATTTCACCACCAGGAATCCACGTCTCAGCACTGATCACCAAACCTGGTCCGAGTAGGTCAGCACCGGTCAGCGGCCGGGCGCATGGGAAATCAGCATCGGCAGCTATGCGCTGAATTTGAAGGCATCGACTGATCCTGTCAGCGGAATCAGACCGGACTTTGACGACCACGATGCCCTGCTCATCGGAGTCGTATAGGAACTGATGAGACATTTCACCGCCAGCTTCGGCACGCAAGGATGTCAGGGTGCCGTGGCCGAGCACGCGAAAACACCACCCCTCAACTTCACCTGACATTGAACTTGTCACCATCATTCGATTCTACAAACAGGAACCCGCCGTAATTCCACTGTTGCCTACCACTCCCAGGGACGGCATCTTCTACCGCTCCGCAAGCGGAACGTTCAGCGGGAAAGTTTCCGGCGTTCGGTGAGCTGTCGTCATGAGTTTTCGTTCCGCCTAACCCACGACTCCTCGTACTGGCTGTTTGAGACGAAAGGTGGCCGTGATGTGGGGGAATCTGACAAGTCCTGTGTGAAGAGACTCGGCTTTTTCGCCCAGGTCGCGGATTTTCGCTAAGACGACGTTTCGGTCTGATCTCTGCGCAACGAAGGACCAGGAGCTGGCAAGTTGAACGAGTTGCTCGACCGTCAGCTCGTGATTGAAAGGGAATTCCTTGCGTTCAAAGGCGCCTCGTTCGACGAACTCTCCAGGCACGCTGAGCGTTTGGTCGGCAGGGGTTCCGTCCGGTTCGACAATTGTGGCCAGTGCCTGCACCCACGAGCTGGTGCGGTCCCAGGTATGCCATGCCATGCCCATCATGCCGTTCTGCTTGAGCACACGATCGCATTCATTTGTTGCCTGTTCGGGCTCGACCCAGTGCCAGGCTTGGAGGCAAATAGTGGCGTCGACGCTCTGATCGCCCAGGGGGATGCGTTCTGCCGATCCGCTAGTAGTCGTGATGCGATTAGCGACTCCGGGTGGCAGTTCCTCGCAGGACTTTCGGAGCACGGACAACATGTCGGCGGAGGTATCAACCGCGGTGACGGTGTGTCCGAGTGTTGCGATGGCCCGTGTCCCTAGTCCTGTGCCGGCTCCTAGGTCCAGGACTGCCAGTCGCTGGCCGCTCAGTGGAGATCCTAATAGCCACGAGACCACCTCCGCAGACCATGTCGGACGAACATCATCATGCAGTACAGCGCTGTGGCTCGAAGCTGTTGTTGCACTGTGGAACTGATTCATGCCTTCAGCCTAACTAGTGTCCGGGGAGACCCGTCTTGAATACCCAAGGTCCGCTCATAACCGCGTAAAGAATCTGGCGCGTCAAAGGAACCGAGGCGCGGTCGTTTGATATTTTATCTGGATCGAGTCCGCCCACCCAGGTCGGTGCGAGTGCTTGTGGCAGAGTTGTCTGTGATCGAGTGGCCAAGAAAGGTTGATGCATTCGTGGATCTTGAGAGTAATCCGGAAATGGCGTCCCGACTGTGCCGTGAAGCGCAGGGGCGATTGATGCGCCGCATGGCCCAGCTGACGGACGCCGACGTCCAATCGCCAAGTCGTCTGCCAGCCTGGACCGTGGGCCATGTACTGACCCATCTTGCTCGCAATGCTGACGCCCATGCGCGCCGCCTGTCAGGTGCGCTGAGCGGCAATAATGTTCCCAAATACGAAAGTGGCGAGCAACAGCGCAGCACCGAGATTGAAGACGGGGCCACGCGGTCGGCTGGCGAGATCATCGCCGACCTACAAGCCAGTATGGACAGTCTTGAAGAGATATTCACGCAATCCACTGCGGCAGGATGGCCCAATGGACACTTCCTCGGCGGAGGGAACTACGGTGTAGCTGGTTGCCCGGCACACAGGCTCCGCGAGGTGGAGATGCACCACGTCGACCTTGGACTGGGCTACACCCCTTTGGATTGGCCGGACGAGTATGTTGCCTGGGATCTTCCGCAGTTGCTTGCAACCGCCCCCGAGCGGCTTGATTCTTCCAATAGTCGTCGGTTGTTTATGGCTTGGTTGGCTGGGCGCGGGCCGCTGGACAGCGGGACAACACTGAACCCCTGGTAACCAACTGCCTCGAGTCGCGCAGCCAAAGATGGAAGACGCCAGTCTCAGATACCGAACGTCATACGGGACAGGCATAGGGCAGACAACGATTTTCATTCAATGTCCATCTGAATGTCGGGGGATTGATGCGCAGCATTACAATCACGGTGCGGCAGACTGTTGTTCATGGACCCATTTGAATCAGAATTGAGAGTCATTGCGGCAGCCGAAGAACTGGCAGCGACGCTCGGAGCAGACAAAAACCATACGGTCGCGGCTGCGGCGATGGATACGAACGGCGTTATTCATCGTGCTGTGAATGTTTACCACTTCACGGGCGGACCGTGCGCCGAGTTGGTCGTCATGGGGATCGCTGCTACAGC